>NZ_AP018316.1:2767786-2842475 GCF_002368115.1 Dolichospermum compactum NIES-806
ATTAAATCTAAATCTTTTATATAATTTATTTTGCTTGTCTATTTATTCAAAATTACAAAGTATTGCAAAATGTCTTCAGAATTTCCAATTGGTAGCAAAGTTCGTGTGGTATCATTGCCACCATACCTGAAAACGGCTGAACCAATGCCGATGTTACGTCCCACTGAAGTAATTCATATTGGGGAAGAAGGTATAGTTCTTGACCGTCGCCCTGGTGGTTATTGGGGTGTGCGCTTTACTAGAGGCGCTTTTCTCATAGACAGCCAATACATTGAAAGTATCGAAAACTCGTCCGAACCGCAATCAGATTGAAGATAGAGAACAACAAGAATGTAAACTTATATTAAGTTATTCTTCTGGTTGAGAAAATGGGTTCCCGTCGCACTTTTATTAGCATTTTATTTGCTTCTTGTTTGGCTGTTATTAGTTGGTTTAATTTTACGCCCCCTGCTGAAGCTTTAGGTGGTAAATTACCCACAATTAATCAACCTGCACCTGAATTTACTTTACCAACTAATACAGGCAATGGTAAAGTCTCTTTGGCTGATTTTCGGGGTAGGTGGGTGGTTCTTTATTTCTACCCCAAAGATTTTACTTCTGGTTGTACTATTGAAGCACGACGATTTCAGCAAGATTTACCTAAATATATTCAGAAAAATACTGAGATTATTGGTATCAGTGCTGATGATGTTGATTCTCATGCAGAATTTTGTGACTCGGAGGGGTTAAGATTTCCTTTATTAGCTGATATTAAGGGTGAAGTTAGTAAGGCTTATGGTTCTTGGATAGGTGTTGTCTCTATGCGCCATAGTTTTATTATTGATCCTCAAGGGATATTACGAGCAACTTTTGTGAAGGTTAATCCTAGTATTCACAGTATGGAAGTTTTGGAAATGTTGGGCAAGTTGCAATCTTCTGTTTCTTAGCAAGACGGCGAATATAAAATGGCTTCGCTATATTATATTCGCCAGGTAT
Organism: Dolichospermum compactum NIES-806; assembly: GCF_002368115.1. Taxonomy (NCBI): domain Bacteria; kingdom Bacillati; phylum Cyanobacteriota; class Cyanophyceae; order Nostocales; family Aphanizomenonaceae; genus Dolichospermum; species Dolichospermum compactum. The sequence continues at coordinate 2,768,762 of NZ_AP018316.1, forward strand.
AATTCATTGGAGTGATAATTTTTTGATATGAATCATGATCCTTATATTGTTAAACCAGGTTCTCATATTTCTTTGATCAAGGACTATAATCCAGGTTATAGATGCGAGTTTCACCCAAAAACTGATGCGATTAAAAAATTAAAAACAGGTGTTTTACAACTAGCTAAATATCAAGATGTTCTCTATGCCCAAAATAGTTATTCTTTGTTAATTATTTTTCAAGCTATGGATGCTGCTGGTAAGGATAGCACCATTAAGCACGTGATGTCGGGGGTGAATCCCCAAGGGTGTCAGGTATTTAGTTTTAAATCTCCTAGTGAGGAAGAATTAGATCATGATTATTTATGGCGTTCGATGAAGTCTCTCCCGGAAAGGGGTAGAATTGGCATTTTTAATCGTTCATATTATGAAGAATTACTTATAGTTCGTGTCCATCCAGAAATTCTTAAAAAACAACAATTACCCAAGTTTCCTCAAGGTAATCAAATATGGAAACAGCGATTTGAGGAAATTAATAATTTTGAAAAATACTTGGTTAATAATGGGGTAATTGTGCTGAAGTTTTTTCTAAATGTCTCAAAATCGGTGCAAAGAAAGCGGTTTTTAGCACGGATTGATTCACCGGAAAAACATTGGAAATTTTCTGCTAGTGATATCCGAGAAAGGGCTTTTTGGGATGATTATATGGATGCTTATGAGCAAGTTTTTAACAATACAAGTACAGAATTAGCTCCTTGGTATATTGTTCCTGCTGATCGGAAATGGTTTACACGGTTGGTGGTAGCAGATATTATTTGCACAAAGTTACAGGAATTAAATTTGCAATATCCTGAAATTAGTGAGGAAAATAAAAAGCAATTACAGGAAGCTAAAAAAAATCTGGAAGCAGAAAATTAGTGAATAAAAAGATCCTGTGTAGAGATGTTTTATGGAACGTCTCTATATTGTATCCCCAAATGTTAATTTAGAAAGTTCTATCCGTCTATAGTTACAGGGAATGAGTTGAGAATTTCGATATCTTAGAGTTGGGAAAGAGGATAATTTTCAGGATAACTATGCAAAATCTTCCTAACTTTGATATTGTGGCTTTAGCGGCTTCTGCTGGTGGATTAACGGCATTAATTGAGGTGCTGGCAGATTTACCAACAGATTTTCGAGCAGCAATTGTTGTGGTTCAACATTTAGATCCCCGTCATCCATCCCTGATGGCAGAAATTCTCAGTCGTCGGACTCCACTGAAAGTAGTCCAGGCAAAAGCAGGAGATGAACTCACTCCGGGGACTGTTTATATTGCTCCTCCGAATAACCACTTGTTGGTGAATAGTGATGGTACAGCTTCTTTGTCTCAGTCGGAAATGGTGCATTTTCTCCGTCCTTCGGCGGATTTGTTGTTTGAATCGGTGGCAGCAAGTTATAAAGAAAGAGCGATCGCTGTTGTCCTCACAGGAACTGGCAGTGATGGGGCAATGGGAGTAGAAGCAATCAAAAAAATGGGTGGGACGGTAATTGTCCAGGATGACAAAAGTGCTGAATTTCCGGGAATGCCATCTTCAGCGATTAAGACAGGGAATGTGGATTTCATCCTCCCTTTAACAGAAATTTCTTTAGCTTTGATAACTTTGGTCATGTCTCATGCTAGTTTGCCATAACATATCACTAATTTAGGTTATTATAAAAAGCTGACTGTGTATAAACAATAGTTTTGCAAATCCAATGTCCGTAAGCAAGATTGATTTAGTTTACAATCATCTGAGGATATGTATTTATTTCTAGTAAAACCCTAATTGATTCTATGAATGCTCCACACAAAGACCTTGATTTTGAAAATCTCCTCCAATATTTGAGAATCAATCGAGGGTTTGATTTCACAGGTTATAAACGTTCAACTTTAATGCGTCGTGTTATTAAGGAGATGGAAACTTTAAATATAGATAGTTTTGTGAATTATCAAGATTATTTAGAAGTTCATCCAGATGAATTTAAAAATTTATTTAATACTATTTTAATTAATGTGACTGCTTTTTTTAGAGATAGTTCAGCTTGGGACTATTTAGCCAAAGAAATTATCCCTAATATCATCAAAAATAAACAAAAAGATGAACAGCTTCGGTTCTGGAGTGCCGGTTGTGCTTCTGGACAAGAGGCTTATACTTTAGCAATGGTTGTATCGGAAATATTAGGAGTCGGAGAGTTTCGGAAGCGGGTAAAAATCTACGCGACAGATGTAGATGAAGAATCTCTCACCCAAGCTCGTCATGCTAGTTATTCAGCCAAAAATATTATTGAAGTTCCATTAGAACTGCGCAATAAATATTTTGATTTAGTGAATAGAAATTATGTTTTTCGTCAAGATTTGCGTCGTTGCGTGATTTTTGGTCGTCATGATTTACTTCAGGATGCACCAATTTCTCGTTTAGATTTATTGGTTTGTCGCAATACCTTAATGTATTTTAATTCGGAAACCCAAGGAAAGATTATCAATCGGTTCCATTTTGCGCTTAATGATCATGGCTATCTGTTTTTAGGAAAAGCAGAGATGTTAGTTATGCACTCTAATTTATTTATACCTATACATTTAAAAGATCGTGTATTTGCGAAAGTATCTTTGGGAAACATCCGTAATCGTCAACTAGTTATGACAAATTTGCAAAATAAAGAGTCCTCTAATAATGTTTATTCTGAAGAACTGCGAATTAGAGAGTTGGCTTTTGATACAGCGTCTAGCTCCCAAGTTGTCATTGATAATCATGGTATATTAATTATGATTAATGAAGAAGCTCGGCGTTTATTTAACCTGACAAATAAAGATTTAAATCGCCCCTTTCAGGATTTAGAATTATCCTATAGACCTGTAGAGTTACGCTCATTAATCGAGCAAGTATATAATGACCGCCATCCTGTTATACTCACAAATATTGAACGTTATCAACCTAATTCAGAAATTCAACATTTCGATGTGCGAGTGATTCCTTTACAAGATGATAATCAAACCATTCTCGGTGTAACAATCTCTTTTAATGATGTCACCCGTTATCTGAAACTCCAAACAGCATTACAACGCTCTCGACAGGAATTAGAAACAACCAATGAAGAATTGCAATCTACTAATGAAGAACTAGAAACAACCAATGAAGAATTGCAATCTACCAATGAAGAACTAGAAACAACCAATGAAGAACTCCAATCAACAAATCAAGAAATGGAGACAATGAATGAAGAACTCCAATCTTCTAATGAAGAATTACAAACAATAAATCATGAATTAAGCGATCGCACCAGTGAACTTGACCACACTAATATTTTTCTGTCTTCTATTTTAAGCTCTCTACAAATGGGAATGGTAGTCTTAGATAGTAGTTTTAATATTTTAATTTGGAATCATACAGTTGAAGATATGTGGGGTTTACGCAGTGACGAAGTAATTAATAAATCTTGGTTTAGTTTGGATATTGGTTTACCTGTAGAACAACTGCGAAACCCCATTCGTGATATTATATCTAGTAAGAAGAAATTCCAGGAAATACTTCTGAAAGCCACTAATCGTCGCGGTAAAAAAATCCAATGTTATATCGCCTGTAGTCCCTTACTAAAACAAACAGTGGAAGGTATTATTATCATGATGACAGACGTGGAGAAAATCAATAGTATGATTTCTCCAACGGACATTGAAGAAAGACAACGGGAAGGGTAAAAGAATATGTAGGTATCGGCGACTAGAAGTCGCTACTACACAAACAAAGTCCACCTATTCCTGCGGAACCATACGCGAACGTGGACTAAGAAAAATCAAGAATTTTGAACCCACGAAGGTGGGTTTTGTCTATGTAGCCGCGAATTCTAGTCGCCAGGTACAATTTTTTTTAATTACTTATCTATGTCTATAATTATTGCTGGAGAACGGAGTGGAGTCGGGAAAACAACAGTTACACTTACCCTATTAGCATCCTTGCGTCGTCGTCGTGTAAAAGTGCAATCTTTTAAGGTGGGACCCGATTATATTGATCCGATGTTTCATCAATATGTTACTGGTCTTCCTTGTCGAAATTTAGATGCTGTGCTAACTTCAGAAAGCTATGTGCAGCAATGTTTTTACCATCATTCTCCTCAGTCTGAATATACTTTAGTTGAAGGGGTAATGGGTTTGTTTGATGGTATTAGCCATTTATCAAACACAAATGAAAAAACCGACTTTGCTAGTACAGCCCACGTTGCGAGATTATTAGATATACCAATAATATTAGTAATTGATTGTAGTCGTTTATCTGGTTCAGTAGCTGCGATCGCACACGGTTATTGTTCTTTAGATCAGAGAATTAAAATTGCTGGATTAGTCTTAAATAGAGTCGGAAGTGAGCGACATTTATCATTATTAAAGGCTTCTCTTACCCCTCTACAATTACCCATACTTGGTGTCTTACGACGACAAGATAATATTACTATTCCTGACCGTCATCTCGGTTTAATTCCCACCGCAGAATTACCAGAATTAGATCAGATAGTTAATAGTTTAGCTGATTTAGGTGATACTTGTTTTGATTGGGATCAACTTCTACCACTTTTAAAATCAGCATCTTCCCCAATTCCCAATTCCCAATCACCAATTCCCAGTTCTTCCATAAAAATTGCTGTAGCGCGAGATCAAGCCTTTAATTTTTACTATCAAGACAACTTAGATATACTAGAAAAATTAGGAGCAGAATTAGTATTTTGGAGTCCATTAAATGATAATCAATTACCCAAAGATATCCAAGGAATGTATTTTGGTGGAGGTTTTCCTGAAGTATTCGCACAAAAATTATCTAACAATATCACCCTAATACAAGCAGTCAAAAACTTAATTTTAGCAGGAATACCCACAATTGCAGAATGTGGAGGATTAATGTATTTATGTGAGCAAATTATTGATTTTGATGGTAACTCTTGGCCAATGGTAGGAATATTACCGACTCATGCACAAATGGATAAAAGATTAACATTAGGATATCGTCGCGCAGTAGTTTTAGAAAACACCTTTTTACTTGATAGCAATAAAAACATTTTTGGACATGAATTTCATCGTTCTCATGTAATCACTAATTCTCCCCAACCATTATTTAATACCTATCGCTATGATTGTGATGAAAATACAGGTTTTGAAGGTTGGAATTTACCCAATGTTCATGCTTCTTACATTCATCAACACTGGGGAGAAAGTAGAGAAATTCCTCAAAGATTTATCCAGGAATGTTTAAAAAATCAAAAATTAGCTTCTTAGAGGTTGTTTTAAAAGTATTAGATGAAACCGATAATCTCCAGAAACCTAACCCCCCCTTCCCCCCTTCCCTTCAAGGGAATGGGGGTTTCAAAGCCTCTCCCCGCGTCGGGGAGAGGTTTGGAGAGGGGTTTATTTATACATATACATTAAAAACTTTTCAAACATCCCCTGAGAGGGAAAAGGCACGAGCGGTTTTAACCGCTTTGAATATTTTTTCATTACCGCCTTCGAGTTGGGAAAATTGGGGTACTTTTGTAATGTACTTTCAACGGGACAATTACCGATTCAAATTCTCCAACGCGGGACGAGGCTGAGTGTCGAATACCGCCATTTTACCAAAGTAGTTTCCCTTATCAGCTTCTGCTAACTTGATATCACCAATATGGACTTTCACCCGACCGGAGACTAAGATATACAGCGATCGCCCTTCTTGTCCTTGCTGAAAGATTGTATAATTAGCTGGGTAGGATAACTAATTCATCACAGAAGCAAGCCTGACAATGAAATCATCCCCAGTTTTAACCTCACAGATACCCGTTATGTTCCTAGTTCCCTGTTCCCTGTTCCCTGTTCCCTTGCAAAAATCAATGTTTTAGAAATGAAACTTATTAGAGTTTTTATAGGATGTTTGGGTTTGTGGCTATTCTTGGATATAGCTGCTCATTTGGGTGCGGAAATTTTTTGGTTTCAGGAAGTTGGTTATATAGAAGTATTTTTGCAAAGATTTTTAACTCAGGGGATTTTATGGTTGTTTGTTGTGAGTTTGAGTGCTGTTTACTTGTTAGGAAATCTCACTTTAGCTCAAAGGTTGAAATATCCCCCTTTTCCTAATTCTATTCCGGTACAGGAGATAAAAATTAGTCGAAAATTAACAAGTTTTCTTAGTCCTCAGTATCCTAGAAATAATCAATCTCTTCAATGGGATAATTATACCAATAAAATTAAATTGCGATCGCTCTTGCCTCTCATATTAGGGTTAATTTTTTTGGTGTGTCTGATGCTAACACACTATGGAAACGTTGCCCTCTCCTATTGGTTAGAGAAAGTTAATCAATCTAGTTTATCAGTACCACTGTTATTTCGAGGAGAGATAATTTTACAGTTGGGAAGACAGATAATTTCTCAACCTTGGTCTTTAGGACTATTGGGGGGATTATCTATGGCTATATTAATTTATAGCAAATTGTGCCTGGGAGCGATCGCTATTATTTTTAGTCTCTGTTTTGGCTGGATATTGTCTCAACATTGGGCAAAAATTCTCTTATCTTTTCATCCTATTTCCTTTGATCATCCTGAACCATTATTTGGCAAGGATATCAGTTTTTATATTTTCCATCTCCCCATTTGGGAACTTTTAGGATTTTGGTTAACAGGATTATCCCTATATGGTTGTATTAGCGTCATTCTCACCTATTTATTATCAGCAAATAGTCTCAGTCAAGCCGTTTTTCCTGGATTTTCTTCTCCACAAATGCGCCATTTATCTGGCTTATCTGGCTGCTTAATGTTAGTAGTATCTTTAAATTATTGGCTGAGTCGTTATCAATTACTTTACTCGGTTCGCGGAGTGAGTTATGGAGCTAGTTATACTGATGTTAAAGCCCAATTACCAGCAGATACAATCCTATATATTTTATCAGCAGCTATAGCTTTATACTTATTATGGTTAACTGTATTTTGGCAACAAAAATCTTCACCTCATCGCTGGGTAATTGCTGCTTTAAATATTTACATGACCTTGATAGTGACAGGTAATTTTATTGTACCTATGGCTGTACAAAATTTTATTGTTGAGCCAAATGAATTACAAAAAGAACAACCTTATATCATGCGAAATATCGCCCTCACTCGTCAAGCATTTAATTTAGATGTCATTGACTCTCAAATATTTAACCCCACAGGAAAACTTACAAAAGCAGATATTAACACTAACGACTTGACAATTAGGAATATTCGGCTTTGGGATCAAGAACCATTATTGAAAACCAACCGTCAATTACAACAAATTCGCCCTTATTATAAATTTCCCGATGCTGATATTGATAGATATTTAATTGAAAATAACGGTAATCAAGAAAAACAACAGGTACTAATTGCAGCCAGAGAATTAAATTATCCAGATGTTCCTCCCCAAGCACAAACATGGGTAAACCAAAATATGATTTACACTCATGGTTATGGCTTCACTATGAGTCCCGTTAATACCGTTGCTGCTGGTGGATTACCAGAATACTTTGTCAAGGATATTAGTGAAAATGGTAGCGTATTAAATACTTCTAGTGCCAATATTCGGGAAAGTATTCCTATCGGAAAACCCCGAATTTATTATGGAGAAATTAGTAATACTCACGTCATGACTGGGACAAAAGTTAAAGAATTAGATTATCCCAGTGGCAGCGATAATGTTTATAATACTTATGATGGGTTAGGTGGTATTTATATCAACTCTCTATGGCGAAGATGGCTATTTTCCATATATTTAAAAGACTGGAGAATGGTATTTACCACAGATTTTTTACCAGAAACTAAAGTATTATTACGACGGAATATTAACGAGCGAATTCACACAATTGCTCCTTTTTTAAAATTCGATAGTGATCCTTATTTAGTTGTAGCTGATGCCCAAATAGATGGTCAAAATCAACAATTTCCTGGCAAAGAAAATTATCTTTATTGGATAGTTGATGCTTACACCACAAGCGATCGCTATCCTTACTCAGACACAGGTAAAAATAGTATCAACTATATCCGTAACTCTGTTAAAGTCGTCATTGATGCTAACAACGGTACAGTCAGATTTTACATTGCTGATGCCAAAGATCCATTAATTACGGCTTGGTCAAAAATATTTCCTAAAATGTTTCAACCACTGAAGAATCTACCAGTCAATCTCCGCACTCATCTCCGCTATCCAGTAGATTATTTCAAAATTCAATCTGAACGCTTAATGATCTACCACATGACAGATACCCAAGTATTTTATAATCGGGAAGATCAATGGCAAATTCCCAATGAAATCTATGGTAACGAAAGCCGCAAAGTTGAACCCTACTATTTAATAACCAGTCTCCCCAACGTTTCCTTTGAAGAATTTATCCTCTTACTTCCCTACACACCCAAACAACGTACCAACTTAATCGCTTGGTTAGCAGCACGTTCCGACGGTGAAAATTATGGCAAATTACTACTATATAACTTCCCTAAAGAACGTTTAATTTATGGACAAGAACAAATCGAAGCCAGAATAAATCAAGATCCAGTTATTTCTCAACAAATTTCCCTCTGGAATCGTCAAGGTTCAAGAGTAATTCAAGGTAATCTTTTAATAGTTCCCATTGAGCAATCATTACTATATGTTGAACCAATTTATTTAGAAGCCACACAAAATAGTTTACCAACATTAGTCAGAGTAGTCGTAGCCTATGAAAATCGCATCATCATGGCACCCACCTTAGAACAAGCACTGCAAGGAATCTTTCAACCAGAACTGGCACCACCAGCAACTATTATTCGTCCCCTAGAAAACGAAATACCTCCTGGTTAAATAGCTGATATTTCAACTCAGAATTATACTGATTTTAGTTTAAAATAATAAAATAAAATCTTCCCAGAAAATATAACTATGCTATATCATTTAGATTTTCATGTTGAATACCCCGATAACATGAATCAACAAGAACTATTTGCCTTATGGAGTGAAGAAGCAGATGTCGCCCTCCAAGCCAAACAAGCCGGAATAGTGGTTGATTTATGGAAATGTGTTGGTACTCGTCGTGTAATTGTCATTGTTGATGTTCCCACTCCAGACACATTAGACCAAATTCTTCTAGACTTGCCTATCATGAAAAAAAACGGACAAAAAGTGCAAATAGAAGTAACACCTTTAAGAAAATATGAAGACTTCGCCGCTGATATCAAAGCTAGATTAAATAACCAGGAATAGGTAGAACACCAATTTAATAACCTGTAAAATGGCAATTTCCCGTAGGGGCAATGCCCCCGTGCTTGCCCCTAAAACCCTATCATGACAACCACAGGGGGTAAGGGCAACAACAGGGGGATTGCCCCTAGGATGCAATTAATGTAATTTAAAACCCTATTACCAACTGTATTTTTAATATCTACGTACTACTTCAGGTATATATTCACAGAATCAAAAACAAAACTATTGACAGAGATAACTAATCTTTACTTTTGATAAACCTATAATCAGAAGCCATATACAGCTTTACCCAAACCAATCATAGACTTAAATTAAAAGTTTCAAAATCGAACATCAGTCACAATTAAAACAGACTTTATATTGAGGGGTTTGCCACTTGGTTCTGTCACATTTGTCAATTACAGCGCTTTCTGATGCTATCAGGTACAGTTTTTTATCACAAAACCCGTAGGGGCGCAGGGTCTGCGCCCTCCATTATGTCCTGCGCTCTTCATTGTATTCCATGAAAACGAAAATTGTTGTAAGAACCATTATAGATAATTAAGGAAAATAAGATGTATATAGATCAGGTATTGGGAAACACATTTATGACTGACAATACCAACTTGTCTATTGCTCAAGGTGCAGTTCAACAAGAAAAAGTCCAAGTGCAATATCACAACATCCAAATACCAGATTTAGCACTATCTTTAGCTCCTTTGGGATTTATTTTTGTTTGGGCTATTTTTCTCCTGCTTTTTCATAAAATCCGCACCAATACAGATGATAAAGTATGCGTAAAAAATAAAATTCTACAAAAAGTCCCCTGTAAAAAATGTCAATTTTTTGCCAATAACCATTATTTAAAATGTGCCGTCAAGCCTGATACTGTTCTCACAGAAGAAGCCATAGACTGTTCTGAATACGTGCCTAAAAAAGTTAGCTTTTCCCATAAAAATTTATTTCGCTAAATACCAGATTCCCAACTTCTTTAAGAAGTCGGGGATCTTTTTCCCAGCTATTTTCTCAGTTGTAAATCTACTCCAATCCGATGAGCGCAAGCAAACCCAGAAAAAGCTACTGCATTCAAACCTTGTCCGGGGAATGTACTATCTCCTACACAATACAAATTAGGAATCACAGTGCGATTGAAAGGCATTCCCAATAACCCCCACAACTTACGTTTAGGTATTGGTCCATAAGTGCCGTCTATCCGTTGTAAAAAGCGTCTGTGAGTACGTGGAGTCCCGATTTCTAAATAATCTAACCCAGCATCTAGGGCAGGAAAAATTGTTGCTAATCTGTCAATAATTTGCCCCGCTGCTATTTCTTTTTTAGCCGTATACTCGCTTTCGCAAAGTCCTTGCCAATTACTAATCGAGTCAGGTGTAAAGGCATGAATAATATGATATCCTGGTGGTGCTAAATCCAGGTCAAGTAGGGTAGGAATAGAAACAAAAATTGTTCCTGTTGCTGTGGTCATTTCCTGCCAATCTGTTAATAAAATATGATGACATTCTGTTCCTACAGGTAAAACTGATGCTTTTACCCCTATATGCAAGCTTAGAAAACTAGGTGATTTTATATATCGTTGTTGCCAATTTTTTTCTTTAACTGGCATTTTTTCGGCTGGTAGTAGTTTTGTAAAGGTGTCCCAGCGTGTGGCATTAGATACTATTTTTTTACCATAATAAACTTGACCATTTGCTAATTGTACACCTACAGCTTTTCCCTGTTTGGTGATGATTTTTGTGACTCGTGCTTGGTATTGAATTTCACCCCCAAATTGTGCTAAACCTGTCACCAATTTTTCGGCAATTTTCCCAACTCCACCTTTGGGATAATTAACTCCCCCATAATGTCTATCAGAAAAAACCATGCCAGCATTAATCATTGGTGTCATGTCCGCCGGAACTACTGACCAGCAATAACACTCGATATCAATAAACTTTAATAGCTGAGGATCTTGAATATACTTTCTTGCTACTTCTCCTACATTTAAGGGTAAATATTTGGCTAAACCTAGACAAGCTAATGGATTTTTGAGAAATACTCGGAGAAGATATTTAGGTTCTTCTAATGATAATAATTCAATATTATTCAGGCAATTAAAAACCTTTTGACATTCATCATAAAATCTTCTGATTCCCTTGGCTTCGTGGGGAAAATAAGCAATTATATCTTGGAGAAATTTTTCATAATCTCTATCAATTTTTAAGTCCAAACCATCAGGTAAATGATAGTGAATCTGGACAGAATCGGGAATGGTTTCCAGATTAACATTGACTGCATCTAAGGCACGGGTGAGTAAGTTGGTTGTTCCTTTATTTCCCATACCAAAAATCATTGATGCACCAACATCAAATGTATATCCTTGGCTTTGAAAATAACCGGCACTACCACCAGGAATGAGATAACTTTCAAAAACTATAACTTTTGCACCTTTGGCTGCTAATTGGGTGGCTGTCACTAAACCACCAATACCAGAACCAATAATAATGACATCAAATAATTCGGAATTCATAATTTGTAATTTAATCCAAAAAAGAGGGAAAAGTCTGCTGCTGCTGACTAATCCCGCCTGCCGATCCTTTAAAGAGAGGAGAACACTTGAAAATAATATAACTCAGATTGAGAATCTTTGTCAACTATTAATGAGAAGATTTATCAATAAAATATATTTACTCCTGACTCCCTCCTGGGCGCAGTCCCTTCGCCCCTACTCCAGCTTTCTTCTTTCTTCTTTCCAGGACTTACGCAACCGACACATTGGTAGGGTGCGTCAGACTGCATAAGTCCTGCCAATAAACAGATTATTGATATCTGACGCACCCTACAACAGATGTTTAGTGTGACACTTGCGTAAATCCCAATATTGTAAATTTTTGTAAAATTGATGTCTTCAAGACTAGAAACCTGCTAATTACATGACTAAACTAAAAACTAAGTGCATCTGTACTGTTAACAATCAAAATTGTAAATGTGGCACTATAGTCTGAATGATCCCAGTCCAACTTATCATTAAAAACTTTCTCAGTTACCGTGACGCAAGTTTAGATTTTAGCGGCTTGCATACGGCGTGTATTTGTGGTTCTAATGGTGCGGGAAAATCTTCCCTTCTAGAAGCTATCACTTGGGCAATTTGGGGTGAAAGCCGTGCTAATGTTGAGGATGATGTGATTCATTCTGGTGCGAAAGAGGTCCGAATTGATTTCACTTTCCAAAGTGGTCAGCAAACTTATCGGGTAATTCGCAACCGGGTTAGGGGTGGAACTAGTATTTTAGAATTTCAAATTGAAACTCCTACTGGGTTTCGTCCTTTGACGGGTAAGGGATTAAAAGCCACTCAGGATGTCATTCTTGAACATATTAAGCTAGACTATGAGACTTTTATCAATTCTGCTTATTTGCGTCAGGGAAAAGCCGATGAATTTATGCTCAAACGTCCTGCTGAACGCAAGGAAATTTTAGCAGAGTTATTGAAACTAAATCAGTATGATGAGTTGGAAGAACGAGCCAAGGATAAAGCTAAACTTTATAGAATCCAAGGAGAAGAGTTAGAAAATTCTTTAGCAAATATCAAAATTCAACTCCAACAACGGGAAATAACGGAAATTCAACGCATTGAGTTAGAAAAACAACTAAGTAATTTACAACAGGTGCAAGCTTTTGAAAATATTCAATTACAAAGTTTACAGGTTATCCAACATCAAAGACAAAGTTGGGAACAGCAATTAAATTTTGTGCGGCAACGATATGATAATCTGAGCCAAGATAGCGATCGCTTACAACAAGAACAAATAGCCGTAAAATACCAATTAGCAGATTTAGAAAAGATTATCAATCAACAAACTGACATTCAAGCCGGTTATACTCAATATCAAAATCTGCAATCTCAAGAAGAAATCTTTGCTGCTAAATTTGAACAACATACCCGCGCTACCAATTTAAAACAACAAAAACAACAACAACTATATAAACAAACTCAAGATTTAGAACGTCAATTACAACAAGCCCAAGCTCAATTATCAGCTTTAGAACAGCAAGAACAAGAAATTACTCAAACCCTGAGTAAATCTGGGGATATTGAAACAGCTATATTACAATTAAATACCGCCCGTCAGCATTTGACTAACTTAGATCAATTACAAATGCAGGTAACACCATTATTACAACAAAGAGCCAGGTTACAAACTCAATTAGATCGCACTCATGCCAGTTTAGTCGCGCGATTAGAGCAAATGCAAGTCACAGAAAAACAATTACAAAATCAACATCACCGACAACCCCAATTACAACAAGCAGTAATAGAGATAGGAACGCAAATTGAAGAATTAGAAAAAAAGCGCGTTTATCTCCAAAGAGTCCAAGAAAAAGGACAGGAAAGACGACATTTTATTGAACGTTTGCAAGCCCATCAACGAGATTATGAAAGGTTGTTAGGAGAACTAGAACAAAAATTGCAAATGTTACAAAATCCCGATGCTAGTTGCCCTTTGTGTGAACGTCCTTTAGATGAACATCATTGGAGTAAAGTTATCGAAAAAACCCAATTAGAATATGAAGATACTCAAGGACAATTTTGGGTAGTGCGGGAACAACTTGCAGTTTCAGATCGAGAAATTCAGGTACTTCGACAGGAATATCGAGAAATATCTCAAAAATTATCAGGTTATGATTCATTGCGAGAACAACGGGGACAATTAGCCGCACAGTTAGAAGCTACAAGTGATGTCCAACAACAGTTACTACAAATTATTGCCCAAAAAGAACATTTAGAACGTTCTTTAGAAAGTGGTGATTATGCCCCCGAAAAACAAATAGAAATTCAGCAATTAGATCAATCTCTTCAACAACTTAATTATAGTGAACAAGACCACGCCCTTGCCCGCAGTGAGGTGGATAAATTACGGTGGGCAGAAATTAAACAAGGACAAATTAAGGATGCCTTAAAACGCCAAGCACAACTAACAGCTAAAAAGCCAGAATTAACAGGGAATATTACTCAATTACAATGGCAACTGCAACAGGGACAAACTGATTCTGATTGTGCCAAAGAAATTGCTAATTTAGAACAGCAAATTGCGGAAATTGCCTATAGTTCTGAACAGCATAATTATTTGCGTCAAGGTGTGCGACAAGGGCAAGTTTGGCAATTACGTCATCAACAATTATTATCAGTACAAGCACAATATCCGCAATTACTTAATAAAAGTCAACATTTAGAAGATTCATTGCAAAGAATCCTGAAAGAAAGAGAAATATTAACTCAAGAAGTTGATAATATTGTTAAACAATTATTTGATAGTGCCAACCCCACAGCCCAAATTAATAATTTAGAACAACAATTAGCAAACCGCAGACAGGAACTAGATAATAAAATATCTCAGTTAGGGCAATTAAAACAAATGTCCCTGCAATTGGCAACTTTACAAAATCAGTATGAACAAGGAATACAACAATTACAAAATTGTAAACAACAACAGCGTGTGTATCAAGAATTAGCCCAAGCTTTCGGCAAAAATGGGATTCAAGCTTTAATGATTGAAAATATTTTACCTCAACTGGAAGCAGAAGCCAATCAACTACTTTCTCGATTGAGTGCGAATCAATTTCACGTCCAATTTATTACCCAAAAAGCCGGACGCAGTGGCAAATCCAGTAAGAAAAATGCCAAATTAATAGATACATTAGATATCTTAATTGCTGATGCTAGGGGAACGAGATCCTATGAAACTTATTCAGGAGGAGAAGCTTTTAGAATTAACTTTGCCATTCGTTTAGCGTTGGCAAAATTATTGGCACAAAGAGCAGGGGCATCATTACAATTATTAGTAGTAGATGAAGGTTTTGGGACTCAAGATGGGGAAGGATGCGATCGCCTAATTGCCGCCATTAACGCCATATCCGCCGATTTTGCCTGTATTCTTACTGTCACCCATATGCCTCACCTCAAAGAAGCCTTCCAAGCCAGAATAGAAGTGAGTAAAAACCAGCAAGGTTCACAGTTACAATTATTGATGTAATACCCAGATCCCCGACTTCTCCAAGAAGTCGGGGATCTATAATCATCTATATCCAATTATCTACTAATGCTGAGATTAATTACCGACTTTGACGGGCCAATCATGGATGTTTCGGAACGCTATTACCGTGTTTATCAATTGTGTTTAGAAAAAACCCGATATCCTGAACAAACAATTACAGAACTGTCTAAATCCGAATTTTGGCAACTCAAGCGATCGCACACTCCCGAACTCCAAATTGCCCTAAAATCAGGTTTAGATGCCCAACAAGGGCAAGAATTTTCCCAAATCCGTAAACAAACAGTCCACACCCTCCCTTATTTCCAGTATGATGTCCTTGTCCCCACAGCATTAGCCGCACTCAGTCAAATTCAAGCCGCCGGTGTTGATTTAGCAGTAATGACAATGCGGAGAGTGAGAGAGTTGGATTATGCCTTTAATCAACATAATTTAAGCCAGTTTTTCCCAGAAAATCGCCGTTATTGCCTGAGTAACGACTATGTAAAAACCCGTGATGTCGAAGATAAACCATTGTTAATGGCTAAAGCCTTAGCTGGACTCCCCCCCGCTGCTGATACTTGGATGGTGGGAGACACAGAAGCCGACATTACCGCCGCCAAAAAACATAATATTAAAATTATCGCTGTTGAATCTGGTATCCGCGATCGCTTACAACTAGAATCTTATCAACCTAATCTGATTATGCCAGACTTAAAAACCGCTGTAAATTTCATCCTCAACCAGTAAACACAAAAATAATGGGTAATCGGCCATTAACCAATTACCCATTACTTAACGTAAAAAACTACTTACTAACCACAGCAAGATAAAAGTCAACAGCGTAGAAAACTGATTCGCCGTCATATTGATCACTGGCAATGGTAATATCAAGCCAGCAATCAGACCACCAGCAATTAAACCAGCAATTAAACTCACCAGCGTGAATAAAACTGCTCTACCAAACTTTCCTTCCTTGCGATTCAGGAAGTAAATACCAACACCCACCCCAACTGCCAAAGACAGTTGTAAAACCTGTCCACCACTACCGGGATACAACAAACTCGTTGCACCCAAACCTAAATACAAAGCACCTGGTAGCAGGACATCAGTTAACGTGGGCTGGTCTAGACTTCGCTGTAGCCATGCAGGAGACTGCTGACCAAGAGATTGACTTGTTTGAGGAGAAGATGGAACTCGCATTTCTGGAAATCGGATGCGCTCAGGCACTTTAATCTTACCTTCTTGGCGCATCCGCAGGCGTTCCATTAAAATCGCATCATAAGCGGCTTCAATGGCTTCTCGGACATTACCATCACCACCATGTTTTTCCAACAGGCGATTCCGAACATCCTGGATTTCATCGAAGCTTGCGTCTTCCGATACCCCAAGTTTTTCGTAGGGACTTTGATCACTCATGGGAGGTTATTACTTTAGCCTTAATCGGCGGCACTTTTTATTTTACAGAAAAACAACTTTAGATTTTATAGAAATAAAGACAACAACTAGATCGGTAACTATCTGAATTATATGTCTTAGGCAATTTTATCCATCCATTAGAATAATAGCATGAGTCGGGTCAACCGCACATAAATTCAACAAAACTGAATTTCTCGTAACTTTTGCTATACCAGCATATTTACCTCTTCCCTATCCATAATAAAAATCACATTTTATGCAAATAATCAGGATCATCATTCCTGTCCCCTGTAAATTTTGAATTACTACCAAAGTAGAACCTGCGTCTCTACGCAATCATGGTTGTTAATCCTATGCACTTTTATAAAAACTAATCCCTATGGCTGTTGCTAAGATTCTTGTAGTTGACGACGATCCTGCGGTGCGAAATTTA
Source organism: Dolichospermum compactum NIES-806 (assembly GCF_002368115.1). Lineage (NCBI taxonomy): Bacteria > Bacillati > Cyanobacteriota > Cyanophyceae > Nostocales > Aphanizomenonaceae > Dolichospermum > Dolichospermum compactum. The sequence goes on from NZ_AP018316.1 coordinate 2,785,813, forward strand.
ATCCAACGCTTTTTGCTCAAACAAAATTACCAAGTTGAGTCCGCCGAAGACGGGAAGACTGGTATGAGTATGTTTGAAAAATTTAATCCCGATTTAGTAATTTTAGATGTTAATCTGCCGGATGTAATTGGGTTTAACCTTTGTCAAGAAATGCAGAACCGTAGTGGCGTATTTGTACTAATCTTGACCAGTAGAACCGACGAAGGTGATAAAATTCGAGGTTTTGCTAAAGGTGCTGATGACTATCTGACTAAGCCATTTGGTTTGGGAGAGTTAGAGGTAAGAGTAGCAGCTATTTTAAGGCGGCAGCGAGTTGTGACTAATGCAGAACAGCAACGCTTAATTTTTGATAAATTAACAATTGATTCTATGCGACGGGAAGTAATGCTTAATAGCGAGTCTGTTCCCCTAACTGCGCTGGAATTTGACTTATTGTATTTTCTCGCTAGTCACCCAGCTAGAGTTTGGCGACGATCCGAACTCATTCAAGAAGTTTGGGACTATGAATATGTTGGGGATCAGCGGGTTGTGGATGTTCATATCGGTCAAATTCGTAAGAAAATTGAAATAGATCCGACTCAATCAACATTAATTCATACTATCCGTGGTGTAGGGTACAAATTTGAATGCGCTACTTCTGCCTAAAATTTGACTACCACCTGTAAACCCCCGCCAATCCCACGCACTGAAGGTGTGGGATCAAATAAATAAACTTGGTTTATGAATTTAATCCAGTATTTCTATGGATTATTGATGAAATAAGGTTTCCAAGTAAACACGTGCCGCTCGGCGATCGCTCTCACCATTTTGCAGCAAAAATAACGATAAAGCCGCTGTTAAGACACGAGTTTGATCCCAATCAGGATGGGTTTCTAGATAGTTGTTCATGGATTCCTGTAATGTTTCGGGAATTTCGGTAAAGATAGGGACTGTGGTGTTCATAAAATTTTCCTGTAGATCAATCAAGAGAAGTTATTTGTGTTCAGTTTTACTGAGGGCTGATTCATACCCTGTGAGGGACGTAGGGGGGATTAACATAAACCAGAACACAAAATTCAGATGCCGAATGGAATCAAACTCAGACTCATCATTTTGCGCTCACCAGGGGTGGATTTGTCAATGCTGCGAAATGTTAACAATTAGCAGTCAAAAATAAATCTTGACCCAATAATCAGCCTTACAACTATATTTTTGTTACATAACTTTATAAAAACTCGGTTATCAAGCCTGTTAGTAGGGAAAAAGTAACAATCCCCAATAAGTCAGCAATGACTGATTAACTCGTGGAACATCTGTGGAAAAGTCGAAAATCACCTGTGGAAATCCTGTGGAATCAATGAGGAAAAAGGTGGTTAATAATAAGAATTACTATAATGTCAGGAAAATATGACATATCAGGCAATTGACACTCTCAGGTTTTTAGACACTGAATTTGACCCTTACCAAAAAACTTGTCAGGTGGTAAAGTATATAACAGGAGTCAGGAGTCAGGATAAAAACCCTTTGGTAGCAAGAGCTTGACCGTTAATTGATTTCCTAACCGCCTTGGCGCTTGCTATATTTGTAAATACAATTTATTTTATAAAAAATTTTGCTTATAGACATTTTGACGGGTCATGATCAGAAAAAAATTATCTTCTTGCCCTGCTTGCTTGTTAGTTTGATAGCCTATACAGTTGGTGATAAGAGTTACTTATTAAGAGCAGGCTAAATGCAAGTTAAAATAGATGGAAGATAGTAATTTATTGTAGTTTCGACAATAAAAATCTCTAATCCCGTATCCTGTAGATTCTTAAATTTTTGCCTGAGAAATTGGAATGTTAGACCAAATATTTGATTACTTAAATTTTCATTTCAGTGTTGAAGCTTCTATAGTCCTCTTAATATTAGTGTTTTTAGAGGCGGTACTATCAGCTGATAATGCGATCGCTCTCGCTGCGATCGCCCAAGGACTAGAAGACAAGAAACTAGAACGTCAAGCCCTCAATATTGGGTTAGTCTTCGCTTATGTTCTTCGTATTACTCTACTGTTAACAGCTACCTGGGTACAGAAATTTTGGCAATTTGAACTATTGGGCGCTGCTTATCTGTTGTGGCTGGTCTTCCAGCACTTTAGTTCCCAAGAAGACGCAGACAATCACCATCACGGACCACGGTTTAAATCTCTGTGGCAAGCTATACCCGTGATTGCCTTTACAGATTTAGCCTTTTCCTTGGATAGTGTTACCACAGCGATCGCCGTTTCTCAGGAAATATGGTTAGTAATCACAGGTACAACCATTGGGATTGTCACCCTCCGATTTATGGCTGGATTATTTATCCGTTGGTTAGATGAATATACAAACTTAGAAGACGCAGGTTACATTACTGTAGCCTTCGTAGGTTTACGTCTCTTATTAAAAGTCATCAACGATGATTTAGTCCCACCAGAATGGCTCGTAGTGACCGCCATCGGTATCATCTTAGCCTGGGGCTTCTCTAAACGCAATGTTGTAGAATTAGCCCCAGAAGAACGGGAAAAAACGGAAGTGTCGAAGTAATTGGGACAGGGAACAGGGAACAGGTAAGATTTTTATTACCCATTACCCATTACCCATTACCTATTACCCATTACCAATCCCTAACTACTCACTTAACCAAGGTGCAGAATGAGGTTGCCAAGCAACTAATTCCTCTTCCTTAAACCACAGCGCAATTTCTGTTTGAGCGGTTTCTTGAGCATCAGAACCATGAATGAGGTTACGACCGACATTAACGCCAAAATCGCCGCGAATTGTGCCTGGTTCTGCTGTTAAAGGGTTGGTTGCGCCAATAATTTTTCTAGCTGCTGCTACAACGCCCTCACCTTCCCAAACCATTGCTACCACTGGGCTGGAAATGATAAATTCGACTAAACCAGGGAAAAAAGGTCTTTCACGGTGAACATCATAATGTTTTTCCGCCAATTCCTTACTGACTTTCATAAACTTTAACCCCACCAGGGTAAAGCCTTTGGTTTCAAATCGGCGGATAATTTCACCCACTAGTCCGCGCTGGACACCATCAGGCTTAATTGCTAAAAATGTGCGTTCCAAATCTGTCTCCAAAAACATAATCTAATTTTGATGGGTTAATTGTCAGTTGTATTGATGTCTTTTGTCTAGTAGTCTTGCGAATTTTCCCGAAAAATTTGGAGAGATCAGGGAATTAGGAAAACATAGTCTTCTTTTCTTTCTAGCCAAAACCTAGCAAGGCTTACTTATCCCTCTATAGGTAGTGGAACATGGTATTAACCATATTTCTAATTACTAATTCTTAATCAGAAATTATTTCTAGTTGTATATCCGTTACCAGACTATTTTGTTAAATTGTTATTTCGTGGGCGCAATACAGAGGTCAGGAAAAAATGGGTGTCGAGTCAACCGCTGATGAGATTGTGAAAATGCCATCTAATGGACATAAAGCCGAACTAAAACGCCAAAAACAGAAGCAACTTTTAGTACCTAGTACAAGTACAGGAGATTTATCTGTGCCTTGGAAAATTGAGAATAGTGAAGACCTTTACCGTATTGAAGGTTGGGGACAGCCTTATTTTTCGATTAATGCGGCTGGTCATGTCACTGTTTCTCCCAAGGGTGAACGAGGCGGATCATTGGACTTATTCGAGTTGGTAAATGCTTTAAAGCAGCGTAATTTGGGTCTACCGATGTTAATCCGGTTTTCTGATATTTTGGAAGACCGAATTGAGCGATTGAACGCTTGTTTTGCGAAGGCGATCGCTCGCTATAACTATCCTGGGGTGTATCGGGGCGTATTTCCCGTTAAGTGTAATCAACAACGCCACCTGATCGAAGATTTAGTTCGGTTTGGTAAACCTCATCAATTTGGTTTAGAAGCGGGTTCTAAGCCAGAATTAATGATTGCTCTGGCTTTGTTGGATACACCAGGAGCATTGTTAATTTGCAACGGCTACAAAGACCAGGAATACATCGAAACAGCGATGTTAGCCCAAAGACTAGGACAAACACCAGTTATCGTCCTAGAGCAAATTGAAGAGGTAGATTTAGCCATTGCGGCTAGTCGTCAATTAGGCATTAAGCCCATCTTGGGAGTAAGAGCGAAATTAAGTACCCAAGGGATGGGGCGTTGGGGAACTTCCACAGGCGATCGCGCTAAATTTGGGTTAACAATTCCTGAAATTATGGAAGCTGTGGAAAAATTGGGTGCAGCCAACTTACTCGGTTCTTTGCAATTATTACACTTTCATATCGGTTCTCAAATATCCGCGATCAATGTCATTAAAGATGCCATCCAAGAAGCCAGCCGCATTTATGTAGAGTTGGCAATGCTAGGGGCAGATATGAAGTATTTAGACGTTGGTGGTGGCTTGGGTGTAGATTACGACGGCTCTCAAACCAACTTCTACACCTCGAAAAACTACAATATGCAAAACTATGCTAATGACATCGTGGCAGAGTTAAAAGACACCTGTGATGAAAAGCATATTCCCGTACCAACGCTAGTTAGTGAAAGTGGTCGGGCGATTTCTTCCCACCAGTCGGTTTTAATCTTTGATGTTCTCAGCACCAGCGATGTCCCCCTTGATCCCCCTTCTCCTCACCAAGAGGGAGAATCCCCAATCATTAAATATCTCTGGGAAACTTACCAATCCATCAACAAAGAAAACTACCAAGAGTTCTATCACGATGCTGCTCAATTCAAGGAGGAAGCTATCAGTCGTTTCAACTTAGGTATTTTGCGTCTCAACGAACGCGCTAAAGCCGAGCGTCTTTACTGGGCTTGTTGTCAAAAAGTTTTAACTCTCATCCGTCAGGAAGAATACGTACCTGATGAGTTGGAAGACCTAGAAAAAATCATGGCTTCCATTTACTACATCAATCTCTCTGTGTTTCAATCAGCACCAGATTGTTGGGCAATTGATCAACTATTTCCCATTATGCCCATACATCGCCTTGATGAAGAACCAACTCGCAGAGGAATCTTAGCGGATTTAACCTGTGATAGTGATGGGAAAATAGACCGCTTTATAGATTTACGGGATGTCAAATCGGTTTTAGAACTGCACAAATTTGAGCCAGGAAAACCCTATTATCTAGGAATGTTCCTAAATGGAGCGTACCAGGAAATTATGGGGAATTTACATAACCTCTTCGGTGATACTAACGCTGTTCACATTAATTTAACCCCCAAGGGTTATCAAATTGAACACGTTGTCAAGGGCGATACCATGAGTGAAGTTTTAAGCTATGTCCAGTATGATTCTGAAGACATGATAGAAAACATTCGCCAACGTTGTGAGCGAGCCTTAGAAGAACAGCATATCACTATAGCAGAGTCCCAACGACTACTACAAACTTACGAGCAAAGTTTACAACGGTATACTTACTTGAATAGTTATTAGTCAGTGGTCATTGGTCAGTGGTCATTGGTCAGTGGTCAGTGGTCAGTGGTCAGTGGTCAGTGGTCAGTGGTCAGTGGTAAATTACAATAGACAACTGACTAAATTGAGTTTGTTCCCAATAATTCGGCGATCGCTTGATGTTCTAAAGGCGTTTGTAAAGGTGGAGTTTGACGAGCATCAGTGATCAACCAATCCAAAGCCGCAGCTTGGACATCAATTGATGCTCCCGTCTTATCCACACAATAACGTCCGAACACCAGCTTATCTACCAAACGCACACCTGGAGCTAACCGCGACCATTCAAAAATCACACTGTTATCTACAGTCGCACCACTGCAAATCCAACAATTTGGACCAATCATCGCTGGACCAATGATTTTTGCCCCATCCTCAATTTTAGTCATTCCCCCAATATAAACAGGTCCAGTGATATCAACTTTATCCCAATTTACAGATACATTTAAACCAGTAAAAATACCTGGAAAAACTTCATGTCCAGGGATTTGCACATTTTTAATTTCCCCTGATAAAACGCCACGAATTGCTCGCCAATAATCGGGAACTTTACCAATATCTACCCATTCAAAATCCATCGGAATGGCGTAAAAAGGGGCATTATCTGCCACAAGTTGGGGAAATAATTGCCCACCAATGTCATACTCCATGCCAGAGGGTATATACTTGAACACTTCTGGCTCAAAAATATAAATACCTGTATTGATATTAGTGCTAAGAGCTTCTTCAACAGTTGGTTTTTCTTGGAAAGCTTGAATGCGGTTATCGTCGTCCGTAACTACCACACCATAGCTAGAAACTTCTTCCTTGGGAACTGATTTAGTAATAATAGTTGCGATCGCCCCTTTGGATTTATGCCACTTTACCGCCGCAGTTAAATCTAAATCAATTAAAGCATCACCACACAACACTACAAATGTATCGTCAAAAAATGGGGAAAAATCTTGAATCCGACGCATACCCCCAGCCGAACCAATAGCTTCACCGACGAGTTTACCGTCATCATCAATTTTACCTTCAAAAGAATAGGCAATCTGCACACCAAACCGCTGACCATCTCGGAAATAACTTTCTATTTCCTCCGCCAAATGGCTGACATTGACCATAATCTCGTCAAACCCATGTTGACGTAATAACTCCAGCAAAAATTCCATAACCGGCTTTTGCAGTATAGGAATCATCGGTTTGGGAATTGTATACGTAATGGGACGGATACGAGTACCCTTTCCCGCAGCAAGAATCATCGCTTTCATAAAATTTTATTCCTTAGTCAGTTGTCAGTTGTCGGTTGTTAGTGGTAATAGATAGAAATTTATTCTCCCTCTACTTCCCACTTCCCCTACTTCCATTACTACTTTGCCTTTAAGTAAGTAAGCGGATTTGAATTTCCTGGTAAAATTCTTTTTGAAATAGTTCTACCTTAGATTGAGCCGATAGCAGTAGTAACGCCCAAAAAACGCTAACTATGTCACCGTGTTCTGATTCATGATGAGAAGCTTTTTTCTCTGGTTGTTTTGTCTTTATCCACAAATCTATCAGTTGTTCTAAATTCCAGCATTGTTCCTCTAAATTTTGCCCTTTAGCAGCAGAATTTAATACCTGCTCTAGTTCTAGCGCGACTTCCGTTAAATTTTCCTGGTGTGCTAAATCTAGGGCTTCCCTCATAGTTTGCACACTAGGTTGACGTTTCAGTCGCTTAGGTTTGTTTACTGTTTCTACCAGCTTAAGTTGGCTGGCCATAATTTGTAACTGGTCTATTAACTCTTGTAAAGTTACCCGACGTTTTGGGGGTGGCATAGCTGCCGGACGACGGCGTAAGTGTTGCTCCAATTGCAAGCGATGGGCTGGATATAATAATCCATCCTCAATTTCTAATAGTGTATCATCTACAACTTTTTCTGGAGTATTATATACTGTTGATAACTGCATTAATGTATTAGCTTTAAATAATACTAGCATTGATGCTGATAAAAAAGCCTGTCCAGATTGAGACAAGTCATTTTCATAGCCTCTCATAGTTCTTGCTTCTGGAGCCATTAATTCTAAGTAATGGTCAATTACCTCGATAACTCGCACGTCCCAAGGGTCAATCTCCCCCTTTTCGGCTTGCTCAATAAGGTGTGTAATTGTTTCTAATAATTCGACTGCATCCATTTAATTCAAAATTTAGTATATGAGGAGTCAGGAGTCAGGAGTTCAGGAGTTCAGGAGGAAGAAGGAAGAAGAAAGAAGAAAGAAGAAAGAAGAAAGAAGAAAGAAGAATTTTCTCAATGACTAATAACCAATGATCAACGACCAATGACCAATTTATTCATCTTCTTCAAATTCTGAGCCGTAATTAGCCCGAAAACTAGAGACAAAATCACTGTGATCACTGCCTTTAATGGCATCGAAAGTGCCTTTGATAGTTCCTGCAATTGGTACAGCAACGAGTGTTCCCAATAGTCCAGCAATTTCAAATCCCATTAAAATGGCGATAAAAATCCATAAAGGGTTAAGTCCAATAAAATTGCCCATTAATTTTGGTGCTAACAAATTGTCTTTAATTTGTTGCATGATAATTGCCATTGTAGCGACTGGAAAGGCTAACCACCAATTTTGGATTAATACCAATAATGTGACTAAACCAATGCCTAAAGTTGCACCAACAACGGGAATAAGCCCAGAAATACCGATAATAATAGCAAACAACAGGGCAAATGGAACTTTCAGAAATAAGAAAATGGGTGTAAGGGCTATGACCATAAATAGTCCTAGCAATAATTGGCTCAAAAAAAAGTTTTGGAAGTTTAACTGTAATGAGCGGCTAAAAGGAATACCAATATTAGACGGTAGGATATTAACTAAACCAGACCAAACGCGATCGCCATATACGAGCATATAAAAAGCTAAAACGATTACCAATACTACATTCAGTATTCCTGATAATAGTGTTCCCGCAAATCCTACCGCCCCTGAAGCTATTTGTTGTACTAAATTTTGAATATTAGCATTTATTTGATTTGTTACCAGTTTTAAATCTATAGATAACCGCCGCTGCTTGGCTAAACTTTCTAAATGATCTAAATTAGCTTGACTAGTCGCCAACCAATCAGGAATCTTATTTAACAATTGAATGGTTTGGTCAATTAGCATTGGTACGAGGGTAACACCCAAAACAATAAACAAAGTTAAGGTCAGCAGTAAAACAATAATTACTGCTTGAGTGCGGGTAATCCTGACTTTCTCAAGTAACTTAACTGGGTAATTCAATAGAAAAGCCAGAATTGCCGCAATACTGAGAATAGTAATTGGATTCTGGAAAAAATGGAATAATACAGACAGTAGCCAGATATTGAGGGCGATAATTGGTCCACTGAGTCCGTAAATTAACAGAGTTTGCAGAGAAGCAAAACGGCGCATCTGATTTAATGTATAAGCAAGGACTTCAGGGGTAAGAGAGGAATGATTGAGGATGGTGTTGCCATACTTTTGTCACTTCCTTTATCTATTGTGTAAATAATTCCTGATTTTGATCATATAGCAGGATGTAGGAGGGAAAGCCCACTTCTAAGATATAAGGTTGGGGTTGAAAATTGTAGTATAGCAAGGCAAGAGTGAAGAAGTTTCCAGGAATTTTACCTTTATTTACACAGTTTGGTTTTATTTTATTAACCTAATTATCTATTAATTGTTAAGTTTAATATAGTTCTCTGTATCAATAAAATCAACCTGAAAAATATACACTAAGATAATTAGACACATATATCCTGCGTCAATCATTATTAGGGTTTTTGTAATATGTCTAGTAATCCTGAAATTCAATTTTTATCCCATCTTCAAGACTATGCAAAAGATTTAACTACTAAATTTTCACTTTCTGCTGTTTCTTTTGGTGCGGAAGACGAACTAAAATCACCTATTGAAAATTTATTAAAATCAGCAGCCAATATTTTAAATTTATCTATTGTAGTAGTTACTGAAGTCCGAGAAAAGGTACTTTCAGGAAGACCAGATATGGGAATAACAATTAATGGTCTTTTAATGGGACATATTGAACTAAAAGCCCCAGGAAAGGGCGCAGATCCTAATAAATTGAAAGGAGATGATAAGCAACAATGGGAAAAGTTTAAAAGTCTCCCCAATGTTATTTACACAGATGGTAATAGTTGGGGACTTTATCGCACAGGTGAAAAAGTAGGAAAGACAATTAAATTTTCAGGATATATTACTGCTAAGGGTGCATCAGCTATCACTGCTCAAAATGCTAATGATTTACTAATATTATTACGTGATTTTTTAAATTGGCAACCTATTGTTCCTTCTACACCTAAAGCTTTAGCAGAAATGCTTGCTCCTATTTGTCGCTTATTAAGAAAAGATTTTTTAACTGCTCTTGAAGATCCTGAATCTAATTTAAGTCAAGTTGCTAAAGATTGGCGACATTATTTGTTTCCCGATGCAGATAATCAAAAATTTGCAGATGCTTATGCTCAAACCTTAACTTATGCACTGTTATTAGCAAGATTTTCTGGTGCAGATGATTTATCTTTACCACAAGCTGTTAAAACTATTAGAACAGGTCATAATTTACTAGCTGATGCTTTAAAAATATTAGGTGATGAAGCAGCACGGGAACAAATAGAAGTTTCTGTAAATTTATTAGAAAGAATAATTGCAGCTATTGATATTACAGCACTAAATAAAGATGGTTCTGAAGATCCTTGGTTATATTTTTATGAGGATTTTTTGGCTAAATATGATCCAAAAATGCGAAAAGAAAGAGGTGTTTATTATACACCAATTCCTGTAATTAAAACACAAGTTAGATTAGTAGCTGAATTATTAGCAGAACATTTTGATGCTGAATTTTCTTTTGTAGATGATAAAGTTATTACTTTAGATCCTGCTTGTGGTACAGGAACTTATATTTTAACAGCTATTAAACATGGAGTGGATCAAATTAGTAATTTAAGAGGAAAAGGAATGAAAGTTTCTGCTGCTACAAATGCGGCGGCAAATATTCACGCTTTTGAGATTTTGGTTGGTCCTTATGCTGTTGCCCATTTACGTCTAACTCAACAGATTTTAAGTGAAGGTGGTACTTTACCAGAAAATGGAGTTCATGTTTATTTAAGTGATACTTTAGAATCTCCCTATGCTAAATTAAGTGGTAATTTACCTTTAATTTATAAATCTTTAGGGCAAGAATATAAACGCGCTCAAAAAATTAAACAAAATACACCAGTGATGGTTTGTTTAGGAAATCCACCTTATAACCGTCAAACAATTGATGAAGATGATTTAATGAATCAGAAAAGAAAAGGTGGATGGGTAAGATTTGGAGACGATGAACAAAAGATTGATGAAAATGAGCAATTGATCAAAAAACGTCCTATTTTAGAGGATTTTCTTGAACCATTAACAGCAATGGGTTATGGTGTTCATGCAAAAAATTTATATAATGACTATGTTTATTTTTGGCGATGGGCATTGTGGAAAGTATTTGAAGCTAATACAGAAAATCGCGCCGGAATTATCAGTTTTATTACTGCTTCTTCCTATTTGCGTGGACCCGGATTTGCGGGAATGCGAAAAGTCATGCGTCAAACATTTGATGAACTTTGGATTATTGATTTAGAAGGTGATAATTTAGGGGCAAGAAAAACCGAAAATGTATTTGCAATTCAAACTCCTGTGGCTATTGCTATTGGTGTTTGTTACAATAAACCTCAACCTGAAGTTCCTGCTAAAGTTCATTTTACCAGAATTGATGGTACAACTGAAGAAAAATTAGCAAGTTTAGAGAATATTCATTCTTTTCAAGATTTACAATGGCGAGAATGTGCAAATAATTGGACTGATTTATTTTTACCTGTTAGTGATACAGATTATGGAAATTGGGCAAAGTTAACTGATTTATTTCCTTGGCAAAGTGGTGGAGTGCAATTTAAACGAACATGGACAATTGGTGAAAATAAGGAAGTTTTAAATGAGCGTTGGCAAACTTTGATTAATGCTAGTAAATCCCCAGGAATACAGAAAAAACTGTTTAAAGAAACCCGTGACCGCAAAATTACTAAACAATATAAATCATTAGAAGATGGAACATTATTACCCCCTATTACGAACTTATTACCTAAAAGTCCTTCTCTAGAACCAATTCGTTATGCTTATCGTAGTTTTGATCGTCAGTGGGCTTTATTAGATAATAGACTCTGTGATTATGCTAAACCTGGCTTACTGCGTTATCACAGTGATAAGCAAGTTTATATGACAAGTTTATTAACTAATGTTTTAGGTAATGGTCTATCAGCAGTTGCTACTTCATTAATTCCTGATTTAGATCATTTTCGTGGTTCTTTTGGTGCTAAACATATTATTCCTCTGTGGAGAAATTCTGAAGCTACTGAACCTAATATTACTAATGGAGTTTTAGAAATTCTTAGTAATAAATTCAATTACAATATTTCCCCAGAGGACTTTTTCGCTTACTGTTATGGAATACTTGCAACTCCCAAATATGTAAAAGAATTTTGGAATGAACTAGAAACACCTGGTCCAAGGATTTCCATTACCAAAAATAGGGATTTATTTATTAAAGTAGTAGAAATAGGACGCACTTTAGTTTGGTTACATACCTATTGTGAAAGGTTTGTTCCCAGTGGTAAAAAACCAGGTAAAATTCCTGTTGGTAGAGTTCGTTGTCAAAAAGGAATACCCAATACAGTAAATGATTATCCCACAGAATTTTCTTATGATGTCGGTACACAAGAATTAAAAGTTGGTCTAGGTGTATTTGAAAATGTCCGTCCAGAAGTTTATAATTTTAGTGTTTCTGGTTTAGAAGTTGTCAAATCTTGGTTAGCTTATAGAATGAGAGACGGTGCTGGTAAAAAGTCTTCACCTTTAGATGATATTCGTCCTCAAACTTGGCAATTTGATCTTGAATTACTTGATTTACTTTGGGTTTTAGATGCGACTGTAGATTTATATCCCTCTTTATCTTCTTTATTCGATGAAGTGATTAAAAGTCAATTGTTTACATCTGCTGAGTTTCCACAACCAACAGAGTTAGAAAAATTTAATTCTTTAGAAGTTCAGAGTGAGTTACCACTTTTAAATTTGGAAGAAATAGATGAAGAAGATGAGTAAATACTTGACTTTATCCTAAAAATAACAAAAATGCAGAGCGATCGTTTATCGCTCTTTGTTGGTTAACGGTGGAATGAATGCGTTAGCGAAACTTACCAAATGTAAATCTATCGCATTATGAACTCAAATACTTAATTAAGTATTATAAACACAATCATAAACAAAGAATGAAATAAAATGCAAGCCATTAGATAAAGTTTGAGGAAATAACAAAAATGGATACTAACATAGCTGATCTTCGCAAAGATTACACATTACAGGATTTGAATGAGAAACAAATTGATCCAAATCCATTTATACAATTTAAAATTTGGTTCGGTCAATCCCTAGCAGCCCAGCTACCTGAACCTAATGCTATGACTTTGGCTACTTGTACATCCGAGGGTCAACCTTCAGCGAGAATGGTATTACTCAAAGATTTTGATGAACGGGGGTTTGTCTTGTTTACTAATTACAATAGCCAAAAAGGACAGGAACTGACCGTAAATCCCCATGCTGCTTTAGTTTTTTGGTGGGCGGAATTAGAACGCCAAGTGAGGATTGTGGGAACTGTGGAAAAAATTTCCGCAGCAGAATCTGATAACTATTTTGAAATCCGTCCTGCATATAGTCGGCTGGGTGCTTGGGCTTCTAATCAAAGCGAAATAATTGCGAACAGAGAAATCTTAGAGTTACAATTGCAAGAATTTCAGCGCAAATATGAAAATCAGGAAGTTCCTCGTCCTCCGCATTGGGGTGGTTTTCGGGTGATTCCTCAAAAAATTGAGTTTTGGCAAGGAAGATCGAGTCGTTTACATGATCGCCTGTTATATACTCGTGTAGATGATGGCAGCTGGGAAATTGAGCGTTTATCACCTTGATTGAATATTTGATGTCAGCATTCAGCTATCAGCAGTAATGGTGAAGAAGAAGAAAGTTATACACATTTAACATTCTGTATTTCCGTATTGAAAACTGATAGCTGAGGACTGAATGTTTAAATGATAATTAATTAAGAAGATCCTGATCAGATTAGAAAACAGTGATTATTAATTAATAATTCAGTATACAACAGGTTGCGTAGTTAGGAGGTACAAAATCCAAATTGCGACCTATACACAAAGCCAGTTTTACTCTGTGACTCATGAATTGGTGACTCCTAAATTCTGCCGTAAGTTAACTACCCCAAATTATCTTTGATATATGTTTCTTAATGTACAGTTAGATTATAATGAATTTGTATATAGTAAGCATGACTTATCAAAAAGACCGACAATTTAAATTTTGATACACATTTTTAACTTTATGCGAATCATACATATATTAAATCATGTCCAGGAAATCGGTAATGGTATTGTCAATGTAGCTGTGGATATGGCTTGTTTGCAATCCCAATCTGGCGATGATGTGGCGGTGATTTCAGCGGGAGGGGGATACGAAAAATTATTAAATCAATTTGGTGTTAAACATTACGCAGTTAACCAAAATCGTCAGCCAATAACAATGATTAAGGCGGCGATCGCTTATCGGAAAATTGTGCAAGAATTTCAACCAGATATAGTTCATGCTCACATGATGACTGGTGTGGTGTTAGCACGGGCTTTGAGATGGGAGAATGGATATATTTTAGTGGCTACTGTTCATAATGAATTTCAACGGAGTAGCTTATTAATGGGTTTAGCAGATCGAGTAATTGCTGTTAGTAAGGCTGTCAAAAATTCGATGGTGCAACGGGGAATTCCTGAACATAAATTACGGGTAATTTGTAATGGGACATTGGGTAGTCTGCGGACTCGGAAAATATCCGATTATCAACCTTTAAGTTTAGAGCATCCTGCAATTATTACCGTAGCAGGAATGTATAAACGAAAAGGAATTACTGAGTTAATCGCGGCTTTTGAAGAAATTGCCCAGGATTTTCCCGCAGTACATTTATATTTGGTGGGAAATGGTCCAGATAAAGAAATATTTGAGTCTCAAGCCCAAGCAACGTCTGTGAGTCATCGGATTCACTTTGAAGGGTTTCAGCCTGAACCCCAACGTTATTTACTAGCCTGTGATATTTTTGTCTTAGCTTCCCACCGTGAACCCTTTGGTTTGGTGCTTTCGGAAGCGAGGGAAGCAGGGCTGGCAATTGTGGCTACGAAGGTGGACGGGATTCCAGAGGCGTTGGATAATGGCAAAGCGGGGATATTAGTACCGGTGGAGGATAGTCATCAGTTGGCTCAGGCATTAGTAAAATTATTGAGTGATGCCAATATACTTCAGGAATGGAAACAGCGATCGCAGGAAAATTTAGAATGGTTAAATGTTGCCCGTGTACATCAAGAAACATTGGCTGTATATGAAGAATTAGAAATTGTTGAATCACCTAAACACGCAAGCACTTTTTCAAGTTCTAGATAATTCTTTCTTTTTCTTCTTTCTTCTTCCTGACTCCTGACTCCTCACTCCTGACTCCTGACTCCTGAATTAGGTTTTCAGGAAAGTTTTTCTCCATCTACGCAATCTGATTAATATTGGTTTTGCCCAGCGCACACCCAAAACATCATGTAGCAGTGTGTAAAAACAGGGTATAATAAACAGCGTTAGTAGTGTGGCTAAAGATAAACCGGAAAAGACGACTATTCCCAATGGTTGCAAAAATTCTGCTCCTTCCCCAATTCCCAAAGCCACAGGAAACATCCCTAGAACAGTGGTAATAGTGGTCATTAATATGGGTCTGAGCCGTTGGGGTGCTGCTTGCAAAATAGCGGTGCGGCGGTCAATTTTATCCCGTTCTCGAATTTGGTTAGCCAGTTCGATCATGATAATGGCGTTGTTAACAACAATACCGACTAATAGAACTGCACCAACTATAACCGTTGCGCCAATAGCGGTTTTAGTAATGTAAAGTCCGAAAATACCCCCAGCAAATGCTAGAGGAATAGTAAACATAATTACTAATGGGTCAACGAGAGAATTGTATTGTACCGCCATGACGACAAATACTAAAAAGGCGGCTAATCCTCCTAAAAGTAGGAGAGATTGTTGTAATTGTTGATTAGATTCAACGGCTGCACTGGGTAAAATGCTAATACCTTTGGGTAAATCTAGACTGCTAAGAACTTCGGTTACTTGAGAAATGGCCTGACCGAGACTAGCACCTTCTGTTAAATTTCCCGCAATTAATAATACCCGTCTTTGGTTAATGCGCTGAATTTCTCCTGGTGCTTGACCGGATGTAATTTTGGCAACATCACTCAAGCGAATTTGATAATTGTTATCTACAAACAACGGTAATCTTTCTAATTGAGAAGTTGTTTGTAGTGCGGCTTCATTTAATTGAACTCGCACATCTACTAAACGGTTAGCGCGTTGGAGTTGAGTGGGGATACTACCTGTAATTGCTGTTTGAATTGTGTCCCCAATCTCCTGAGCATTCAAACCGACATTGGCGACTCGTTCCCAATCTGGGAGAATCTGAATTTCTGGTTGACGAGTATCTGCGTCAGGACGGAATCTGACTGAGGTAATTTGCTCATCTAAAGTTGCTAAAACTTGACGACCGGCTGTTTCTAGGGTTTTTGCGTCATTTCCTTGGAGAATGATATCAATATCAGCACCTCTAACGGGAGAGTTATTGAGAATTAAACCCCGAACTTGTCCAGGAAAAAGACGCAACCGAATATCTACTAAGTTGAGTTTTTTGAACTGTTGGGTAACTCGTTCGACAAAAGTATCTATATTACTACCAGATTTAAGGGTAATGGTGCTGGAACTTCGCAGGGAGTTGGAGTTAGTATTTCCACCAAAAAGAGAACCACCAACGGTAGAAAATACATAAGCTGTTTCTGGTTGATTGCGGAGAATTTCATCTACCGCTTTCATAACTTTTCGGTTAGTTTCTAGGGGTGTACCAGAGGGAAACTGAGCCGATAAAGTCGCTTGTCCAGTGTTAATGCGCGGGAGGATTTGTTGAGGAATTTGGGGAGCCATCCACCAACTACTACCACCTAAGATGATAATAGCGATCGCAATTGTGAGCAACCGCCAACGTAATATCCCTGCTAAAAAACGTCCATATAATCTTGTAGACGCATCAAACTGACGGTTAAATTCTCGCAGGGGCCAAAATTTATGTAAAGAACTCGAAGCTTTGATTCCCAACAATTGAGATGTCATCATGGGAACAATAGTTACAGCAACTAAAATAGAAGCTGCTACAGCAAAACTGATGGTCAAAATTAACTCATTAAATAGCAAAGAAATAAAACCACCAATTAACAAAAAGGGTAAGACCGCAACTAAGTTTGTACTTGTAGAAGCTAATAAGGCTGATTCTACTTCACGGCTACTTTGTTCTGATTGTTGAATAACTGATAACTGGGAATTGCTTACACCTTCGGCAATATTCTCTAGCATAACTATGGAATTATCTACCACAATTCCCACACCCAAGGCTAAACCACCTAAGCTGAAAATGTTGATAGATAAACCAAATAATCCCATGAAAATGATAGCGGCTAAAGATGCCAGAGGAATAGCCAAAACAATAATGAAAGTTTGTCTCAGAGAACCTAGAAAAAGTAAAACTGCTATGGCGGCTAATCCTGTACCAATTATTCCCGAAGTGGTAACGTTAGCGATGGAATTACGAATAAATTTAGATTCATCTAAAGTTGGTGTCAGTGTTGCTTCTCGCGGAATTAAACCAGATTGTTGTAATTCTTCTAATCGTTTTTTAACACTATCAACTACATTAACAGTATTGGCATCTGGTTGTTTTTGAATACTGACTTTTACCGACTCTTCCCCATTCAATAAAACATATACCCGTTGATTTTCTGCACCATCAATGACTTCGGCAAAGTCACGTAAATAAACCCGATTTTTGACATTAGAATTAGGAACAGAAACTTCAAACAATAAATTATTAATTTCTTCCGCATTTTTGAAGCGTCCCACAGTTCGGGTTAAAGGTTCGGAATTTTTTCCTAAAATTCGGCCTCCAGAAATATCTTGATTCCGGTTTTTTAATTCATTGAGAACATCATTTAAACCGACACCAAAAGATTGTAATCTTTCTAAATTAATATTGACTCTAACTTCTTCTTTGACTCCTCCTGATACATCTACTACTGCGACTCCTGGAACTACATTTAATTCACGCGCTAATTCTTCTTCTGCAAATACCCGCAAATCAACACCTTTGAGAGTCGGTGAAGTAATTGCAAATTCATAAACTGGTAATTGAGAAGGATCAACTTTAAATAAACGTGGTTCTCCAATTGTATCTGGTAATCTATTTCTAGCCCGATTAAAGGTAGCTGTGGCATCATTCAAAGCTTGGTCAATATTTCCCCCTGGTTGGAAATATAAATCTAAACTGATGTTACCTTCACGAGTTTGGGAAAAAACTTGTAATACCCCTTCTGTCGAACTAAAAGATTCTTCTAGAGGTTTGGTAATTTCATCAATTGCTACTTCTGGAGAAATTCCCGGTGCTTCCATGCGAACACCAATCCGAGGATAGGTAATTGATGGTAATAAATCTACTGGTAATCGCAGCATGAAAAACACGCCCATTACCACAACTGCTAAGGTTAGCATCAATGTACCAATATGTTGGCGAATGGAAATAGCACTCAAACTAAATCCATTATTTGTATTTGTTTGTTGCATATAGTAATCTGATTTGATAATTTATTGGTAATAGGTAATAGGAAAATTATTTCCCCCTGCTCCTTGCTCCCTACCTCTTATTCCTTTTCCGACAACATTGATAATTTAACAACTGCACCATCTTTTAATGGTTTACTGCTGCGAACAACATAACTTTCTCCTGGTTGTAAGCCTGATAAAATTTCTATTTTGCCGTTAGCAATTTTTCCTAAAGATACTGGACGTTGTTTAACTGTGGTTTTTTTATCTGTTTTTTCAATTACGAAAAGTGTAGAGTTACTATTTTCTAATTGTGGTTTTTTGTCTTGACTACTAATTGCGGTTTCTGGGACAACTACAAGCGGTTTTGTTTGGGTGGTAAAGCTAACTCTTGCTAATAACCCACTACCAATTTTCCCCCCAATGTTGTCCATAACAATTTCTACAGGGATTAACCGGGCTGTAGTATCAGCAGTTGGGGAAATACGGGATACTTTGCCTATCAATTTTTGGTCAGGAAAGGCATCTAATTTGACTTCTACAGATTGCCCAACTTGGATTTTTGCTAGTTCTAATTCCGAAACTTGGGCGACAACTTTAACGCGACTAAAATCAGCAACTTTTAAAACTTCGCTACCAGGTTGTAATAAATTTCCTGGTTCTGTGACTTTTTCGGTGACTACACCTGTAATGGGGGAAATTAACCGAGAATAAGAACGGCGTTCAATGGCGGCGCTAACGGCTGCTTTTTGGGCAAATACTCGACCTTGGGCGGCGGCTACAGCTTGCTTTTCTGTATTGACTTGTGCGGTGGCAGCGCGGAGGGATTGGGCGGCTGTTCTCGCTCTGGTTTGTGCCTGTTGGGCGTTTTGTTGGGCGATCGCCCCTTCTTTGTATAATTGTGTTAGTCTGCGGAAATCTGCCTCCGCTTGGACTAATTCTAGCCTGGCTGTTTCCACTTGGGCGAGAGCATTACTTACTTGAGTCTGCGCTCTGGCTACTTCTGATTTAGTGGTTGCTAATTGTGCTTCTGCTTGTTTTACTGCGGTGAGTAAGAGGGTATCGTCCAATTGACTGATGATTTTACCGCGTTGGACTATATCACCGATATCTAAGTTTAATGAGATGAGTCTGCCTTCAACTTGCGATCGCACGGAAACAATTCGCAAGGGGGCAGTATTACCAATATACTCTGGTTGGGGGTTTAAAAGATTAGTACGAGCGATCGCCACATCTACAGCCGGTTCTTGATTAGCACGTTGAGGTCTTTGGGATTGTGCTTTGGCTGATTCTTTTGGCAATGAACCACAACTGGCTGTCAATAGCGCTATTCCTAACATTGAGGGCGTAAATATACGTTGTGCTAGGACTAGTACCCTGATGTCCAAAATCATTAATTTTGCTCCTATGTAAATTTTTTAGAGTTAATTTCTATTGATGGATATACTGTGGACATTGCTGTATATATTATATTGCTCTCTGGAAATATAAACTTAGTATTAAAGATTTTTCCTAAATTTGCACGTTACTAAAGTCATGTTTTATCCCATATTCTCAAGAGTAGAGTGAAAAAAGAAATTTTCGACTCACATTCAAAGAGTGAGTTCTACTATCAATTAAACTGGGATTATGTTTAGGATTGTGGGAAGGAGAAAAAGAGGGGCGTACAGGTTACTGGCTAAGATGGTGGGATCAAGCAGGTAATCTGTTACACTAGGCTGTAGAAAAGCTAGAACAAGAACAGCAACGGACTGAACAGGAACGTCAACGGGCTGAATAGGAAAGCCAAAGAGCTAAAAGGTTAGCATAACAATTACGCGCACTGGGTATTGATCCAATTGATTAAATGTGCATTTTCTAAAATTGTTGTAGAGATGTTTCCTGGAACGTCTCTACATTCTTTTTTATGAGATGTTTAATCAATCCCAATTGGCAAATTCATCACTAATATTACGAAGTAGCGCAGTTATTTGAGAGCGTCGGGTTTCAAAGTTAGCAGCAATGTAAATTAACAAAATACCAACTAATAAACCAACAATCCATTTTAAGAAAGAATAACTCAGGCTAAAAATTACTAATTGGTAAATGCTAGTCATCAAAAAAGTACCTGTACCAACATAAAGAAAAGCGCGAATTTTTAAACCTAAGCCAGCGAAAATAGTAATCAGACTAAAAATACCAGGAATAAAAGGCAGATTTTGATAGAACAAAATTGTCCAACCGCAAATTAAACCACTTCCTAACATTCGTAAACTGTGACGTAGGGGCTTTACTGTTGATAATTTAAGTTGTTCATCTACCTCAGCGATATATAGTAAAGATAATCCAATTGGTGTAACATACCAAAGAGAATCTCTCAGATTTAAGTCATTAAACCAAGTAAATAATGCCCAATTAATTAATATTAAGCTGATATATGTAAACCTGATTTGTCTAGCAGCTTTCGCTAAAAAGACGTAGTAAGCAGCCACGATAACTAAAGTAATAGGATAAGTTTGTAATCCCGTTGTTCCTAAAATGATTAATGGAAGAATATAAGCTGTACGTTGCCAAGGCGTTTTTGACCAACCTAATCTTTGCCAAGGTAAGATATAGAGGAAGTAGGCAAATAGGCAGGATATCGCCCCGTGCCAAGGTAATAATTCCTCAAATATTAACCTCCCTATTGGTAAATTTGGTAAATAAATGCCAATAATTCCTACTTCTATTAAACCTAAATAAACCCAGATTTCTTGATTTGTTTCTTGAGAATTTTCTCGTCCTTGCCAAATTGCATAGCGAACTAAAAATAATCCAGTTCCTAAGACGATAGAGGAGTTAATTTGGATAGGCAAATTCATAGCTGATAGGAATAAAATACTACTCCAAACCCAATGGAGATGGGCAATATTTTTTAATTCTCTTGGAGTTAAACAAAGATAACTAATCAGCCAAGGTGTGAGAATACGATAAGCATACATAATGCTAGTACCCAGGGCTGACATAGCAATTAAACCATCGCCTAAAACCCCACCTCTAGATAGGGACATTTGATAAAATAGGAGTTCATAGGCAGAAATTAATACGCCGATAATGCCAAAATAAACCAGCGGTTTAAATGCTTCTCTGCGTCTTCCTACCCCAATCAAAATTAAGGCTACACCCAAGGAACAAAAACCTGTAAAGTCTGCAAAGGTGGTTAACCGGAAAATGACACTAAATGCACCATAAATGAGGGGAAGAATATTAAAACTATTGGGTAATGTTTGCAATTGATGTTTGCGTCGCCACCATTCCCCAAATAACTGAGTTGTTAACCCCAGGATGATGTTAGCTATGGCGATTCTCATCATTGAATGTTCGCCAAATCCTAAAATTTCCGCTGTTAATAATTCTAAACACCAACCAACACCATAAAATGCTGCTTCTTTAGATTGTCCCCAACTGCGATAGAGAATTGCCCCTAAAATTATCGCTGTGGTGATAACATAGAAATATTCTGTTTTGAGAATGCCTTGATAAATTAAGCTAGAGTGGAGAGTTAGGGCTGATAATTCTATTGTACATAATGCGATCGCCCATTTATCACTAGCGGCTGCATAAATTATCGCTAATTCTGTACCTTTGCGTAAAAGTACACCACGCCATAGCCATAAACTCAGTATTGTTAATGCAGTAACAACAAACCAACCCGATACTGTTAATTGGATTAAACCAAATACACCTTCCCATAACAATGCTGTCAGAAAACTCAACCCAAAACCAATAATTGTTCCCGCATATATTTGGTTTCTTAAATAGCGAGTATTGACTAACATTACTGTTACACCCACACTCAAACCAATTAATCTCATTCCTGGTAATGGTAAAGTTAATAATTGAGAAACACCCACAGCTAAGACACTTAAAAAACTGTTGGTAGTACGATTTGGTTCAGTGTTACGAATAGCTAAAGCTGTTAATGCTAAAGGTGTAATTAACCAAATTATTCCCCAAGAGGTTCGATTTTGTAAATTACCATACCAATAACTTTCAACATTTACCCACAATAAAGAAAAACTGATTGCAGCTAATACTAAACCAATATACCATGCACTGCGTCGCCATATACCTTCACCAAGACTAAATCCCCATTCAGCTATCATGATAACTAATAAGATAGCAGCCCAAATTTCTTGGTTTAAATTGGGTAAAAACCAATTAATACTAGAAATCAGCGTCAATACTCCCATGCTATGAGTCAAATATATCAAGGGAGGATAAAAATCTGCCCGACGTTGAATAAAGGTAGATAGAGTAATCGTAGATAATAAAAAATTAGCTGTTCTTAATGTCGGATTTACTAAGCTAATTATTGTTAAACAAATTCCTAAAAATAAAGTAAGATATTCTCCAAAATTTGCTAGTTCTTGATTGTTTTGATCATGTAATTTACTTGTTATCCATAACATCAAAATGATATAAGGAAATAAAGCAATACTCAATAATGCCCAAGGTTCATTTTGAGAATTTGATAAATGAGCAACGGTACTAATTACTAATCTTTGTAATTCATTAGGTACTAACCGCCAACCTAGCCAAATTGTCTGTAAACCAATTAATAAAATAGCTAGAAAATCAAGTTTTAAATTATATCTTTGTAAAGGACGGCTAAAAGACCATAAACTCAAACCACTGACTATGATAGCTTGGGCTGGTTGCGTTATTACTGAAACTAGCCAACCTAATAATAGTAAACTTCCTCCCAATTTTTGCCAAAGTACAGAAGGATTTGTAGAAGATTTTTTTTCTGATAACCAAATTACTAAACTACCACAAATCCCAATCGCTAAACCCAAATCGTTAATATTAACACCAGCTATAAAAATAGCTCTTGTCAGTAAAGTTAATAAAGCATAAATCAAGAAAGTAAAATATAAACTAATTCCCAATTGCGGAGTTTCTGTATTTGTACTTTCTTGTGATTGTGTTAATTGATGATAAACAGTAATAGCTGTTGTTCCTATCATTGCTAAATAAACAGCAATTAAGGGGAAAATTGATAACTTCCAACCCCAATGTAAATAACTCAAACCAATAATATTAGCTAAAGGTAATTTACCACTGGGTAAATGACTAATAATATTCCTGTTTTGGCAAAGTTGATTAGTAATAAATGTCAGGGTTAGCGATGCAATTCCCATCACAACTAAGTTTAATGGATTTTGCCACAAACTAAAGCTATCCATTGCCCAAAAGTTGATAGGAACTAATAGCAATGTGATGATCAATAATGTCTGTGCAGTTAGTCTTAAATTGCTTTGTTTACCTGCCCATAATGTAAAACCGCAAAAACTCAATGTATAAGCAAATAAAACCCCATACTGTCCAACTGCGGGGAATCTTTCCCACTGACTTGCAGCCAGAACTCCGGAGGAAAGCACTACTAAAAATACACCTAAAAACAGCAACCACCGCACACTTAACTCTTCACCCAAAGATTGTAACATCGAATTAACAAAACTGGGTTTTGTAGGTAGTTTTGTTATTGGTGGTAAAGTAGCAACTAAAGGTTTTCGTGAGGGTGTGGAAGGCGTTAAAATTACCTCTGGTTCTGATTCAGTCTGAGGTACAAATACTACAGTGCAAATGAGATATTGACGGGCTAATTGTTTAACTTGATCATCGGATATTAAACCGAGTTGTAAAAAGTTATCTAGTCCTATCAATAAGTGAGGATGATTAGATGATAGTTTAATGGGGATTTTCTGCGATGATTCAAAAGGTGGTTTCATAACCTGCAAACGTATAATGTCAAGTCACCAATAGTAAATTCGGCCTCTCGTAAAGCGCCAAGATCTTTGACTTTAATTTTCATTGCCATATTCCTTTAACTATCAGCCATTGATCCATGCTATTACTCTCCAATTATATTCTCCCAGATGTAGATGTAGGTTGGGTTGACGCAAGGAAACCCAACATTAACTAATACTTTTGTTGGGTTGCGCTGTCGCTTAAACCAACCTACGAAATTAAACTCAAGCAGTTTCAGAAATTGCCCCTTGCATTTTCATGAAGGTATCTATTAAAGTCTGCAATTGTTGGTCTGCTTTAAATACTCCTAAACCTCTTGCTGTTACCTTCCCTGGAGAATAAACAAACCTGGCTTTCATGGTGGGAGTGAGATTTTCGGCTAAGAGATTCCAAGCGGGTTCTTCCATTGGTGTTTCTAAAACAATGTGCTGTTTATTCTCTGGTTTAATGCGACTAAATCCCAGATTTTTGGCTAATTGTTTGAGTTCCATAACTCGCAATAATTGATTGGCTGGAACTGGTATAGTCCCATATCTATCTGTCCATTCAGCAGCAATTTGTTTGAGTTCATATTTTGATTTTACTGTGGCTACAGCCCGATAAGCACTCATTTTTTGATCAGGGTCAGGAATGTAGGTAGCAGGGATAAATGCGGTGAGATTCAGATCAATTTGAGTATCTTCAACTTTGGGTATTTCTTGACCTCTAATTTCTCGAATTGCTTCTTCTAACATTTCCATATACAAATCAAAGCCAATCACATCCATTTGACCAGATTGTTCTGCACCTAGCAAGTTTCCTACACCGCGAATTTCCATATCTCGCATTGCTAATTGATATCCAGAACCGAGTTGTGTAAATTCTTGAATTGCTCTTAATCGTTGTCTAGCGGCATCCGATAATTCTCGTTGTTTGGGGTAAAATAACCATGCGTGGGCTTGAATTCCTGCCCGTCCTACCCGACCCCGTAATTGATATAATTGAGATAAACCAAAACGGTGCGCGTCTTCAATTAATATGGTGTTAACTCGCGGAATATCTAAACCAGATTCAATAATTGTCGTACAAACTAAAATATCAGCGTCATTATTGCCGAAAGTCAGCATAGTTGATTCTAACTCGCTTTCGTCCATTTGACCATGGGCGATCGCAAATCTTCCGCCTGGAACCATTTCCCGCAATTTTGTAGTTGTTTCTTCAATTCCATCTACTCGCGGAACTACATAAAATACCTGTCCACCTCGATCTAGTTCTTGACGAATTGCACTTCTGACAATATCAGAATTTAAAGGTGCAAGATGGGTTTGAATGGGTCTTCTGGTGGGAGGTGGTGTGGTAATTAAACTCATTTCCCTAATTCCTGATAATGACATATATAAGGTTCTAGGAATGGGAGTTGCAGAAAGAGTGAGAACATCAACTTGCGTTTTGAGACTCTTTATTTTTTCCTTTTGATTAACTCCAAATCTTTGTTCTTCGTCAATTACTAAAAGTCCTAAATCTTTAAATTGCACACCTTTTCCTAATAATTGATGTGTCCCCACAACTATATCTAATTCTCCCGTCGCCAGCCGTTTTTGAATATTACGTTTTTCTTCTGTACTGCGAAACCGATTTAGTAAACCCACATTCACAGGATAGGGGGCAAAACGTTCTTTAATTGTATGATAATGTTGTTGAGTTAAAATTGTCGTCGGGGCTAAAAGTGCAACTTGCTTTCCTGCGGTGACAGCTTTAAAAATCGCCCGAATTGCCACTTCAGTTTTCCCAAAACCCACATCTCCACATACTAACCTATCCATCGGTCTTTCACTTTCCATATCCCGTTTCACATCTTGTACAGCTTTTAGCTGATCTGTGGTTGGTTGGTAAGGGAAAGAATCTTCCATTTCTTCTTGCCAAGGCATATCCTGGGGATAGGAAAAACCTTGTTGTTGAGAACGGGCAGCATACAATTTTAACAAATCTACTGCTAGTTTCTTAATGGCTTTACGGACTTTGTTTTTAGTATTTTCCCAAGCTTTGCCGGTCATTTTGTGTAATTCTGGGGCTTTATCTGCACTAGTGCGAAAACGAGATAAAGAACTAACTTGATCAGCCGCAACTCTTAACAAACCATCTGCATATTGCACAACTAAATAATCACGAGTTTCATCATTAATTGTTAAACTTTCTAATTTGTCAAATTTACCAATACCATGACTACGATGAACAACATAATCTCCTTGACGTAATTTATTAGGATCAACTTGTTTAGATGTGGCTTGACGACGTTTGCGAACATAACCAAAATTAGCTAAAGAATGTTGTCCATAAAATTCTCTATCGGTAACAATTACTAACCGAAAAGAAGGTAAAATAAACCCTTCTAATTCAGCCAAACCGGAATATTTAAGAGCAATGGGGATATGATTAATTTGTAGTTTATCAATGGCTTGGTAATCACGGGGATTGGGGATAAACTGGGCAGGACAATCATGTTCTTGTAGCAAAGAAACCGAACGGGAAGGTTGAGCCGAAATTATCCAAACTGCAAAATTGCGTTCTCTCTCATTTCTAATAGTTTCCCCTAACTTGGCAAATTGATGAGGTGTGACAGGTAAAGGCCTACTTGCTAAATTTAGTCCACTATTTTCTTCCGATAATTCTGATAAATATAACTTTCTAAAATTCCCAATTTCCCCTATACACTCATGAAAATTACGATGAATTTTCGGTAATCCAACCGACAACTGACCACTGACTCCTTCGGAGTTCGTCAGTCCCTCATGGGGGAAACCCCCAAGACGGCGCTGACTCACCACTGACCACTGACTATTAGCATTTTCCACCCAGCGATCGCTATGAGCATAACATTGTTCTGGTTCATCAATGGCCACAAGGGTATTTTCTGCTAAATAATCCAGCAATGAAGCCGGTTTTGCAAAAGCCAACCCCAAAAACCGCCGACTTCCTTCTAATGTTCCTAACTCTTGTAGAGACGTTTCATGAAACGTCTCTACATTTTCTGTAAGTGCTGTGTTGATAATCGGTGCAAAACTTGTAGGGGTGAGGGTAACTTTTTCCACCTTATCCAAGGCAGAACGCTGGGTAGCCGGGTCAAATTCCCGAATTTGTTCAATTTCGTCCCCGAACCATTCCAAGCGCACAGGCAACTCTGAGGACACGGGAAACACATCCACAATATCTCCCCGTCTACTCCATTGTCCTTCAGTTTCCACCAGGGGAACTCGTTCATATCCCAAAATCGTGATTTTTTCCCCAAACCCGTCTAAATCAAATTCCATCCCTTTTTCCAAGGTGACACAAAATGATTTAAACGCCTCCGGTGGTGGCAAATGCGGCTGCAACGCCCCCACAGTAGCAATTATGGCAGTTCTTTGTTTTGGCAACTGACGACTGACGACTGACGACGGACCATTGACCAAATCAGCTAACACCTGCATTTGACCCCAACTCAACTCATTTTCAGGGTCAAAGGGTTCATAGGGAGAAGCTTCGGAAGTGGGGTAAAAGTGGACAGTTTTCCATCCCATTGCTTCCATTTGGGCAAAAACCCGCCCAGCTTCCTCTAGAGTGGCACAGACCACACATAAATCCTGATCTTCATAACTTGCTAATGCTGAAGCTATCAGTCCTTTGGGTAGCCGAGAAATCCCATTTAACCGCAATTCCTGCTGTTTGTTGAGTTTAGTAATGAGTTCTGCGGTAAGAGGCGATCGCGCCAAAGCACGCACAATAGAAGAAAAGGCCATAAATTATATGCTTAACAGAAGTTGGGAATCGGGCGTAAAACTCTCGTAATAGTAAGAGTTTCATCATCAATTGATGCACTAACTACCCTGTCCACTGCGTTATCTATACTATCTTAACAATTGTCAACTAACTACGGCAGATTTGGTATTCAGGATATCTAGCAGTAAATTCAAGGGTGTTACAAGTTTACACTAGTATCGTTATGTAAATCTCATCTATGTTAACTATAAACTACAAAATGTCAGGTATAATCTGTAGACTTAATATCTTTGATTAACTGATTATACAATATGGAAGCGAATAATGAAGTAAATATACGGTAGATTTTTGGTCGTGCTATAAGAAAGCGAAGAAGAGAACTAGATTTATCTCAAGAAGAACTTGCAGAAAAAGCAGAACTTCATCGCACTTATATTTCAAGTATTGAATCAGGAAAATGTAATATTTCCCTAGACAATATAGAAAAATTAGCCAAATCCCTAAATATATCCATATCTGATTTGTTTGTAACCTGCAATAACATATCAGAAAATTGAGTTATGGATGAGCATATTAAACAGATAATTAAAGAAAATCTTAGAAATTCAATTAGAAGATTTTTTAAAAAGTCAAAAAAAATAAAATATCAAGTATTAGATGATATTTTTCCTAATGAAAGACGAATACGATCTCTCGTAGGTGGACTAGAAACAAGTTTAGGAACAACTTTTTGGGAACCGATAGCTAAAACATTAGCTGAGATAAATGGATTTAAAATCATCCCAGAGAAAATCTTAGTACCAAATCCATTTCCTCAAGTTTTGCAGAAAGAATTAGATAAATTAGTTCATGAGCGCGAAAATAAACCTAATCAATGTATAATTCCAACGGAAGAATGTATAAAGAGACTAAAAAATACTGCTTTAAAAACTAATCCTCAAGATATCATTCAATATATATATCCTCCAAAAGGAACTGGGGTTGATATTCATTTATTTAAGGACGGAGTTAATTATCTATTTGACATTAAAACTACACAACCAAATCTGGGTGATTTTAAGAAATTTAATAAGCAAATGCTTGAATGGTTTGCTTACAGTCTTGCTAAAAATCCTGATGCTAATTTAGAAGCTCGTATTGCTATTCCTTTTAACCCTTTTCCAAAACCTTGGTATGAAGAACAAAAAAGTAAGTTATCTTATCTAGTTCTCCTTTAGATATTACTCAAGATATATGGGTAGAAAATGAGTTTTGGGATTTTTGTTCTGGAACTGAAAATACATTTGAAGCATTAAAATCACTTTTTATTGAACTAGGACAAGAAGATTTTGCAGGAGAATTTTATGACATTTTTTATCCCAAATAGTTTAGATATCAATAATTTTAAGTAGTTCTTTAGTGACATACTCAACCACAGGTACAGGAACAGCATTACCAAATTGTTTTTTACCTACCTCATTTTTCGGGTGATATTCAAAATCTGTAGGAAAACCTTGCAATTTACAAGCGTGTTTTGCAGTGATTGGTATATATTTTTTAGGTTGATAAATTTTTTCTAGAAAAAGATTTTTATAATCTTCTGGATGATTTGCATGAATAGATACTGTTGCAATATAGTCTTTTGCACCAGTAGCTGTTAAAGTTGGAAAAATATCAGCAGTAGGTAAAATGATGCGATAAATATCATTAATGCCGGTCATATTTTTAGAATTAACAAATTCATACTTGTTATCAGCAGTTAACCGGAATATTTGTTTTTTAACTAATTCATTTAATTCATTTATATCTATATCAGGTATTATCTCCTGAAAATTTTCTAATGATAAAGGATTACCATCTTTCTCCCCATATTTTTTACTTCTTCTATATTTGAGAAGAGTTAAACAGATTATTTTTTCTCTATCACTCGTTTTTATAATATCCCAAGAGTGAATTGTTGTATGTCCATTTCGTAAATCTGAGAAAATAAAAAAATCATTTAATTCATCATCTTTTTGAAATCGGGTTCTTGATGTTGGAATCGCACCTTTAAATAAAGTATCTGCATCCAATTTAACTTTTTCAACACATTTGATATTTTTAAGTTCATCTAAAATATCTAAAACTTTAGGATGAATATTTAAAGGATGAGGGAAATTATATTCTTGATATTTCTCTAAATCATTTCTAATTCCTACAATAAAAACTCTATCTCTATTTTGCGGTAAACCAAAATCATAAGCGTTTAAAACTTTCCATTTCACACAATACCCTATATGTGTCAATTCATTTAAAATTAGTTCTAAATTATCACGGTTTTTAGGATTTGCTAATCCACTTACATTTTAAAATATAAAAGCCTTCGGTTGACTTTGATTAACTAAACGAATTACATCAAACCATAATTTACCTCTAGGATCTTTAAAACCTCTTAAACAACCTGCAACTGACCAGGGTTGACAAGGTA
The DNA here is from genome assembly GCF_002368115.1 of Dolichospermum compactum NIES-806. Classification (NCBI taxonomy): domain Bacteria; kingdom Bacillati; phylum Cyanobacteriota; class Cyanophyceae; order Nostocales; family Aphanizomenonaceae; genus Dolichospermum; species Dolichospermum compactum. The sequence goes on from NZ_AP018316.1 coordinate 2,815,938, forward strand.
CACCACCAACTATTATGTCAATATTAATAGGTAGTTGATTGATTTTTGTAATATCTCCTAATTCAATCTCATTTTTATTTAAATAATTAATAAAATTTTGTTGATACACTTTACTAGCTTGTTTATCTATTTCAGAATAACCCAAACATTGACCACCTAATTTTTCTAAAGCAATTCTAAATCCACCGATACCTGCAAACAAGTCAATAAAAGTAAATTTATTTGGATAAATTACTAATTGCAAAGGTAATTCTATTTGTTTTGATATTGTAGAAAATAAAGATTTCATTTCTCTCATTGAATAGTAAATAATATTAACTAAATATTAAACCATATTTTTAGTAAATTGGGCAATTATCAATAGCCAGACTGAAAATACTACAGTACCTAACGCGACGAATTGGGACAGGTTTCATCCGGGTTTTTCAACTTACTTCCTTTAATTATTGTAACTAAGCGTTATTAAAAGTGCTTTATTAATTAAAACACTTGCTAGTGACAAATTGTGCCAAAGCACGCACAATAGAAGAAAAGGCCATAAGTTTTACGCTAAAAAAAGGAAGTCGCTGCTGATGTGAAAATCTCGAAGTATTTCCTGTTAACCATTTTAAAAGTGTTAACCCCTCTCTTGACGATAAATAGGAAAGAATCAAACCCAACTACTCATAGACCGAAAAATATAACTATGACTTTGTGTATAGTCAAAGTATTTAGAGAATTACCTAAAATACTGGATACTAAGATCAGTCTGATTGAATAAACACTGGGCAACTTCTGATCACCGTATACTTCTATTCTTTATACCAGCAATTTTAAAAATGTCTTCCTTCACGTTTGAAATTTTAACGATTTTAGTGCTAATTTTCGCCAACGGTGTATTTTCCATGTCGGAAATGGCCGTAGTTTCAGCCCGGAAAGTCAGACTACAGCAGTTAGCCAATCAAGGAGATGTCAACGCCAAGGCTGCATTAAAACTCGCAGAATCTCCCAATCATTTTCTCTCTATCGTCCAGGTAGGGATTACACTGATCAATATTCTGAATGGTGTCTTTGGTGGTGCGACCATTGCCAAAAGATTAGAAGATTATATCAAGCTAATTCCCATTTTAGCTAATTATAGTAATGCGATCGCCTTTGGCATCGTAGTCTTACTCATCACCTATTTTTCCCTCATTGTTGGTGAACTCGTCCCCAAACGTCTGGCTTTAAATAACCCCGAAAAAATCGCTGCTTCAGTAGCCATACCCATGCGGGCTTTAGCAAAAATAGCCTCACCCATAGTTTATCTTTTGAGTGCATCTACAGATTTAGTCTTGCGAATATTAGGAATCACACCCTCTGCTGAACCACAAGTCACAGAAGAAGAAATCAAAATTCTCATCGAACAAGGAACAGAAGCGGGAACATTTGAAGAAGCAGAACAGGACATGGTAGAGAGAGTTTTCCGGTTAGGCGATCGCCCCGTCACCTCCTTTATGACACCCCGACCTGATATAGTTTGGTTAGACTTGGAAGACCCCCCCGAAGAAAACCGCCTGAAAATGGCAGAAAGCGGTTATTCTCGCTATCCCATTTGTCAAGAAGGATTAGATAACGTCCTGGGAATTATTCCCGTCACCGACCTCCTAGCTAGAAGTTTACGCAACGAACCCTTAGACTTAACTCTAGGATTACGTCAACCCGTATTTGTCCCCGAAAGCACACGCGGTTTAAAAGTTTTAGAATTATTCAAACAAACCGTCACACACATGGCTTTAGTCGTAGATGAATATGGCGTAATTCAAGGCTTAGTCACCCTCAATGACATCATGAGTGAAATCGTCGGTGATGTTCCCACAGAACCAGGACAAGAAGAACCCCAAGCCGTACAACGGGAAGATGGTTCTTGGTTAGTAGATGGAATGTTAGGAATAGAAGAATTTTTAGAACTATTTGATCTTGAAGAATTAGAACATGAAGAAAGAGGAAATTATCAAACATTAGGCGGTTTTGTCATCACCCATTTAGGACGGATTCCCGCAGCCGCAGATCATTTTGAATGGGATGGTATGCGGTTTGAAGTCATGGATATGGACGGAAATCGGGTTGATAAAGTCCTAGTTGTACCCAAGGTCATAGGTAATTGAAGTCAGTCGGTAGGGGTGCAGGGCCTGCGCCCCGTCAGGAGTTCAGGAGGAAGAATTAGAACGGTTACAGAAGTCTGGTTGGTCATCATTCTCATTCTAAAATTCATGTAAAATTAACTCTTCCTTATATAAAGCTTAACTTTTTTACTGTTCACTAGGTTTAAATTCACTTTTTGCTGCAACATTAAAAATCCCCCCCATTACCTTCAAGTGAAAAGGTTTGGGGGATTATTTTAGGGCTTACACATTGACAAAGTTTCCTAAATATGCAATGTGGATTTTATCTCTTGTAGGGTGCGTCAGACCCAACAATTTGGTAGAAAACAGATTTCCTTTATCTGACGCACCCTACTTTTATAAGTTATTCCCAAAGCTGAAAATGACGCAATTTCTTTCATTCATTATGATGGTAAGTAGGTGAACAGAAAAATTTAAAGGTATGTGAAGAAAAGTAAAATCACTCAAAACTCTCTTCCTGTTCCCAGTTAAGAGTTCCCTGTTCCCTTGCCCCAACGACAATTTTTAACGCCCACCTACTTAATTTAGTGAGCGTGCATAAGTCCTATATTTGTTAAAATGTCTTAAACTTATAAAAAAATCCCTTTGATCAGCAAAAATTTCCAACCATTAAGTAATATTAGTTACTCTCGCGTCATCCATCTTAGCCATCTCATTGATCAAGATATACCAAAATGGACAGGTGATCCTTCCGTAGAATTTACCAGTGTTGCAGAAATTCCAGATGATGGTTATTACTTACGCCGCTTTTCCTTGGGAGAACATAGCGGGACTCATATTAATGGTCCCAATAGTTTTTATGCAAACGGTGCAAGTATTGACCAGTATCCAGCATCATCCCTAATATTACCAGCTATAGTTATCAATATTTGTGAGCAGGCATCAATAAATCCTGATTATGTCTTGACTATTAGTGATATCCAAACTTGGGAAACTGAATTTGGAGAAATTCCCACAGGGAGCTTAGTGATATTATATACTGGTTGGCAAGAAAAATGGTTAAATCACCAGGCATTTTTTAATCAAGATAAAGACGGAAAAATGCACTTTCCTGGTTTTAGTTATGATGCAACTGAGTTTTTAATTGCACATCGGAAAATTACTGGAGTAGGTATTGATACTCATGGTGTAGATTCTGGACAGGATACTAATTTTACTATTAACCGGTTGCTGTTGCAGGAATCGCTAATTGTTCTCGAAAACCTCACCAATTTAGATCAGTTACCACCGCATAGTATCACCTTAATCATTGGAATTCTCAGATTAAGAGGAGGTTCTGGTTCTCCCGCTGCAATCATGGCATTATTTTAAATTTTTTCTTTTCAACTATTCTCCTCAGACTCTGAAACTTTAGTTTCTTATCTGTTCCCTGTTCCCTGTTCCCTGTTCCCTATTCCCTTCTTTCAATTAAAAAATATTAAAGCCCCATCGCCAGAGTATGCAAAAATACTCGAAAATGGCTATGAGGCTAAAATATTTTACGAATTGGAAATGATATTTTTAATCAATTTCCCAATCATGGAGGCAATCTTGCCAATTTACTGGAAATCGCCGCTATCAAGTCTAATATTGACCATTTACACCGCTGTAAACAAGCAGAAATTAAACATCATTTAGCAAAGTTAATGAAACTTTCGCTGAGTTTTTTATTAAATTTTTGACGGACAAAAAGGATCTAGCTTCAGATCCCTTTTTTGCCTTTAACATAACGGACTTTATTGCTGTAAATTAGCAACACCGTTAGTTAAGTTTGGACTTAAATGAGAACTATTTAATGGCAACTAGCTAAGGTTCTAGTCAAAAGTAGAGACTTGATAAATCAAACTACCACTTTCGCTATTTTTTAGCTTGTGAACTGAAGGCTTGAGACTTTAAATTTTAGACTCCTGCCAGCAGCTTTAGATTTCACCATTAACCTGCATTTGATGAACTTGATCTGCCAATTCTTGACAATTTTGATCATCTAACTTATCAATTGCCAACATTCCCATGAGAATAACTTCTTTCAAAGTTAAGCGAGTTGAATGTGCCTGTTTTTGCACAATCTCCTTAATGATGGGAGATACACCGATTGCTGTACTAGCTCTAGCCACGTTATAAAAAGAAACATTATTGACATCGGATAAATCTTAGCACTTTTCGCTAAGTTATTCTACATCCCCGGAACTGATCTACTTTAGTTTCGATAAATCTTTGTATGTCTAATCCAGACTATAAATAGCAAACAGACTCAATAATTCTGCAAATCTAACTTTTTAACGACGGACATAACTCTTCTGTAGCAAGCATTTTAACGATTTACTTACTCTGTTACACCCAGTCACGTCACTAAAATTACACAATATAATGACGGATACTGCACTAGTATTAATTACTAGGATTCTTTTGTAAGTAGGTGTAAATAAACGTAGCTATTTTAGAAAGAAAAAACTACATTTAAACCTTATAAATTAGACTTTCTGGCGTTTTATTGCTATTTTTTTATCCACAAAAATTGATACCTATATAATTATTTATTAATTTTTCTTACAACTCACATCATAAACAATTGATTATTGTCATCTACCAAAAGTATGAGACCAAATAAGATTTTGAAAAATACTGGTAACAGCGAGATACTCAAAAAGCTATAAAGCTTATACAGCAAAGCTTCTAATATGGAAAATCCCAAAATTTACTGTTGATTAATCCTGACGGGAGGATATTTGTTATGATTTAATGGATTGAATAGCATTGAATTAATTAATAATATTGAATATTGTAAACTAGCACAATAAATCCAGTCTAAGTTAAAACCTATAGTTTTTTGATAGCAAAGCGCAAGGTTGCAAAATAGATGGGGTATAGACAGAAATCGAAATCTTCCTGAATTCACTTAGTTAACGCCGTCATAAGGAAAAGTAGTGAATACGCACAAGGAACAAAACAACGATGAGTGAACCTTATCTGTTGGCTGCAAGTTTATTAATAGGATTGGTAATACCAACATCAGCACCCCCCCAAATAACCAATCTTCCCAAAGATTCTCTATCTTTATTGGATTTAGCCGAGGGTTTCCAGGTTTACGAGGGCAAAAAAAATTCTCCACGTCAAATTGCTGTACCTGAATTTAGTAATCAAATTGAAAAGTCTTCACCAGCAAAGAAGAGTCTTGTCAAGACTGATAATTCATTACCAGAATTTAGTAGACAAACGCCGGCGACGGTTGAACAATCATCAGTAATCAGGAAAAACCTCCCCAGCTTAGAGATTCTATTATCAGAATTTAGACAGCATGGGTTATCAGTACCTGTGCAATCATCCTTTAACTTCAATTCCCCAACGACACCAACTACATCACCTATTTCTGGTAGTCAACTCTACCAGCAAAGATTAGCATCACTTGTATCTGGTCAAATTTATACGCGCACTGATAATGATGAAAATTTAGAATTGTCCGGGGAATCTAATAAGGCATATAAACTGACTTATCAAGACTGGAAAAGCTTATTAGCTATGGAAGCTAAAGCTATGGCCAAAGGTCAAGGTGCGAATCGGTTGAGTATTTTAGTAGGTGATTCTTTAAGTTTGTGGTTTCCCAAAGACAAACTACCTACGGGTAAATTATGGCTAAATCAAGGTATATCTGGAGACACTTCCGAGGGCGTTTCTAAAAGATTGTCGGCATTTTCTGGCACCAGACCAGATGTAATTTATGTAATGATTGGGATTAACGATTTACGTAAGGGTGCTACTGACAAGTCGATTTTGGTCAATTCCTCGCGGATTATTCATAGCTTACGTCAGAGTCATGCCAGCAGTCAGATTATTGTCCAATCTATTTTACCTGTGCGATCGCAGAAAATCCCTAATAGTCGAATTCGTCATATTAATGCCCAACTGGCTGTAATTGCCCAAAAGCAAGGGGCTAATTACCTCAATATTCACAATTGGTTTACGGATATTGATGGCAATTTGCGCCCCGAATTAACTACAGATGGATTACATTTATCATTAGCAGGATATCAAGTGTGGCAATTTGCACTTGAGCAAATAGAATATAGAGTTGCTAAAATTTACAATTGATATATGCAAATTGAATGTATATTAACGTAAGTTACTAGTTGAGAATAGGCAAGGGGCAAGAGTCAAAAGTAGTTTACCACTGACCACTAACCACTGACCACTAGTAACTTAAGTTATATTATTTCACAGGTCAGGGTGTGAGAGCTATCACTAAATATCAAATGGTAGATCGGATAAATGATATCGCTTGGCAAGCTCACCAGGGCAGCGTGGCGGCAATTATTCAAGTTTTGAATGAAAGGCTAGTTGTGTCTGGTGTCAGAACTAGAGCAGTTTTTGTTAATGGCATTTTACAACTCTTGTGTGAAGCGGCTACGGTAGAGCAACTGGAGCAATCTGTCTTAGTGCCAAAAATTCAAGAAATTTTGGACTCACTGACACCACGTCATATTCGCCGAGTTAATATTAGTAGTCGAATTGTTCGAGAAGAGCAATTACTATGGTTGGAGGAAATTAACCGCGATAATGATGGTCAATTACTGTGGTTACAGGAAATTACTGTATACCAACCAAATTTATTTAAGCGGTTAATTCCAGAGTTAACTGAAGTTTATACCAAATCAAGAAAGCCTATTTTAACAAAACCCCAATCTTTGCTAAAGAATCAAGATCAGGGCAAAATTTCTGTCAAAACTTTATTTCTATGGGTTGCTGGTTTATCTTCAGTAATGTTACTGGCTTGGTTACTAGATTTTCGGTTAGGTAATCCATTGAAGAAGCTGTTGCCATTAGTGGGTTCTCCTTCTTCTCAAACAGTCAACCAAAGACCGCCAGAATCATCGAATCGTTCTGTGAGCCAAAGTTTTTCGATTCCATCTGATGATCCGTTTGTGGCATCTGTGAGACTGGCGAACCAGGCAACTGTGACTGGTAAAACGGCTATAACTTCAACTCAGTGGTTGGAATTAGCTGCTACTTGGCAACGGGCTTCTGATTTAATGGGTCAGGTCGCACCTAGTCACAGCCGCTATCAGGAAGCACAGATTAGAACTAAGTTGTATAAAAAGTTTAGTGAGGCTGCCCAGAAAGAAGCTCAAAAGAGTAAATCTTAACAATGTCTGATAGCGAAGCGTGGCGTAAGCCATATCAGGATGTCCAGGATTTAAGGATGAACAGGATGTATTTTTTCTATTCTCGACTCCTTCTTCCTGACTCCTTGGGCGCAAGCCCTGCGCCCCTACCTCCTGACAGTTTTAGGGTGCGTCAGACTGAATAAATCCAGCAAATAAACAGATTATTGATATCTGGCGCACCTTCCTAATGTACCGCTTGCGTAAGTCCTGCTGGCTTCACTGTTTCAGCAAGCCCTATTTATTTGCTCATTTCTAACATTCTCTGCATGGGTCGCAGTGCGGCTATGCGGATTTCTTCTGGGAGGGTAATTTCTGGGGTGCGGTTTTTCATGGCTAGATAGAGTTTTTCTAGGGTGTTTAGCCGCATAAATGGACATTCGTTGCAGTTGCAATCACTTTGGGGGGGTGCGGGAATAAAGTGTTTGTCAGGTGCTAGCTTTTGCATCTGGTGAATGATTCCTGGCTCTGTAGCCACGATAAATTCTTGACTAGGGCTGGTTTGACAATAATTGAGTAAGGCGGCTGTAGAGCCAATATAACTGGCATGGCGGAGGACGCTGGTTTCACATTCGGGGTGAGCGATCGCTTCTGCATGAGGATGTGTAATTTTTAACTGGACTATTTTCTTTTCGGAAAAGGTTTCATGGACAATACAGCTACCTTGCCATAACAGCATTTCCCGTCCTGTTTGTTCCATTACATACCGTCCCAGGTTGCGATCTGGGGCGAAAATAATCGGTTGTTCCTGGGGTATTTGCTGGACAATTTTCACAGCGTTGGAACTGGTACAGATGATATCGCTCATGGCTTTGATTTGAGCCGAGCAGTTAATATAGGAAATTACCAAATGGTCTGGGTGTGCGTCTTTGAACTTGGCAAATTCTTGGGGAGGACAACTATCTGCTAAAGAACATCCTGCATTGATATCTGGTAATAAAACCAATTTATCAGGGTTGAGGATTTTGGCAGTTTCCGCCATGAAGTGAACACCGGCAAAGACAATGACATCGGCTTTGGTATTAGCTGCGGCTCTAGCTAATTGTAAGGAATCGCCAATGAAATCGGCAATATCTTGAATGTCAGGATCTTGATAGTAGTGGGCTAATATCACTGCATTCAGTTCTGTTTTGAGATCCGCAATGGCGGCAAATAAATCTAAGGGTAAAATGCCTGATTTTGGTTGAGTAAGTGTAGTTGTAAACACAATTAAAAACTGCTTTTTTGTACAATTAAGATTACCTTGTAAATTCAATTATAGTAGTTTTTACCAAAAAGAGTGAGGGATTGATTCTAGCAATTTATAAGGGAAATGCCGAAAACCCTTGAAGATGTAGCTTCCTAAGTCAGCTACATCTGTGCTTTAGACAAGGGATGAAGGCTAGAGGCAGGATTTATCCTGCATTGATTTTAATCCATATTCGTGATACAACTATATTGTCACTAAAGACGTAAAAAGCTACCGAGGGACTCTCGGAAAGTTACGCTTGTCAGATATGATTTCGCCCGCCAAGTCCAACGAAATCAGGGCAAGAACCCAAATATTTAAGGCAGTGCCTGAAACTGGGATAACTGAGGGATATAGACTGAAACTCTCTATAGAATCTCCGCGTCTTTAGACCGGAGAGTGTCAAGTCCAAATCCGGTGGAGTTTCATATCCTGGAGATATACGGCTTTTTAAAGTGGCATGACCAGTCAGAAAAATCAATCAAAACCTATCAAAATTGCTGTAATTGGCGATGTTCACGACCAATGGGAAGTAGAGGACGGCATAGCACTCCAGCATCTCAATGTTGACTTGGCGCTATTTGTCGGTGATTTCGGGAATGAGTCGGTGGAAGTGGTAAAAGCGATCGCTTCTCTGGATCTTCCCAAAGCGGCGGTAATGGGCAACCACGATGCCTGGTACTCGGCGACTGAATGGGGACGCAAAAAATGTCCTTATGACCGCACGAAGGAAGACTGGGTACAGGAACAGCTAGATTTATTAGGTTCTGCTCAAGTCGGTTATGGTAAGTTAGATTTCCCTCAGTGGAATTTAACTGTGGTGGGTGGTCGTCCTTTTACCTGGGGAGGACCCGAATGGCGATTTGCCCAAATGTGTCAAGAACGCTATGGTGTCTCTAGTTTGGAGGAATCCGCAGATAAAATTGTTAAGGTAGTAAAAAGTGTTACTTGTGATCATATTATTTTTCTCGGACACAATGGACCGAGCGGTTTAGGCGATCGCGCTGAGGACCCTTGTGGCAAAGATTGGCATCCTATCGGTGGTGATTTTGGTGATCCTGATTTAGCGGAAGCAATTTCTCAAAGTCTCAACCTCAAGAAAACTGTTTCCCTAGTCGCTTTTGGTCATATGCACCGCACACTTCGCCATACGAAGAAGCTGCAAAGAAAGGCTGTATTTAGAAGTCCAGAAGGGACTATTTACTTAAATGCTGCCACTGTCCCCCGGATTATTCAGCAAGACGGGATGAAGTTACGGAATTTTTCTCTGGTTTCTTTGGAGGATGGTTTGGTAAGAAAAGCTTCTCTAGTTTGGGTGGATCAGGATTACCACATCGCTACTGAAGAAGTTTTTTATAATTCTTCAGTTTCAGTAGTGCCAATTCTGTAATTATATGTTATGATGTTATTCGTCAGTTTTTGTGTTACACATTTCTGGCAAATAATCTGGAGAGGTGGCAGAGTGGTCGAATGCGTCCGACTTGAAATCGGATGAAGTGAAAGCTTCCGGGAGTTCGAATCTCCCCCTCTCCATTTTTTTATTTTTATCTCACGCAGAGCCGCAGAGTCACAGAGAAGAGCGCAGGTGTTTGATATAGAAATATTAAATCTGCTGTAAGGTAAGTTTCAGCTTTGCTATGATTCCAGATATAACCCACATTCCGCACTTCAAAATGTCACATATTTATACTTCAAAAAATGTTACCAAATTAGGATAGTTTTATTAAGTATTAATCCTGATTTGGCGTTGCTGAATTGAGGTATGAAATTCCCAAATTGAATCTTTAAAACTCAAACCTCAGTGCGTCTTTGCTACGGCAGTCGCTCATGGGGGAAACCCCCAAGACCGCGCTGCCTCGCCTTTGCGTGAGACTAAAATTCATACCCTTAATCAGCAACGCCCCTGATTTTTCCCGGTGGTAATGCGATAGCGAAGCGCTCCGTAGGAATCGCTATCTGACTATTATTAGCCCTATAATGGTAATCTTGGTGTATTACAAAATGAAGTGCGGAATGTGGGCTGGATATCTGTAAGGTTGATCATCAGGAATAGCACCACCAAACCGAATATGTATTCCTGGTAGCCATAAATAAAATCCAGGAATTAACAAATCCATGCTGTAAGCTATTTCCCTCACTGCTTCATTAGTGGAGTTATTATTTATCAACTTAAAATTGGTGTTTGTAATGTTTAACATAAGTTTTTCATCCCCAATTAGAAATTACTATAAGAGAAATTAGAAATTAGTTCCCATCCCTATTCTATTTTATAGGCAAAATACTAAATAATATGCCTGTGTTATTATTATCAATAAAGATTTTGGCTAAGTCTTACCTAATATTAATTAACCCCCAGACTTAAATTATGAATTAGTCTGAGGGCAATTTACAAACAAGAGATGCTCCTAAATCAGTGTATTAACAACAGAAGAAGGTGCTATCCCATTTTGGGAATCATTGTTAACTGATTGCTGAGGCTGAATTTCTTCCTGTACACCCCGCATCTTAATTAACTTAATCGCCCGGTTGACGCTTTCTGGCAAAACTACTACCAAACTACCATCGGTAGCCATATCTAAGGCTTTGTTAATAGCTGTGGTTTCATCCAAAATTGATTCAAAGCGGTAATTAGGCTTAACTTGGGTAATGCCTTCAACAATCAAATCTGAAGCTGAACCACGAGGTCTACCTCTAGTATCATCATCTTCTTTAACAATGATGTAGTCAAAGATATCTGCTGATAATCTACCTAGCGTAACAAAGTCTTCGTCACGGCGATCGCCAGGACCACCAATTACACCAATGCGCTGTCCCGTTGTCCAATTACGGACAAATGACCCCAAAGCCTCGTAACTAGCGGCATTGTGGGCATAATCTACCAAAGCATGGTATTTACCCAAATTAAACAAATTCATCCGGCCTGGGGTCTGACTGACAGAAGCCCGAAAGCCTCTTAAACCAGCGCGAATTTGCTCAATGGTGACATCCTGAACAAAAGCTGCCAAACTAGCGGCTAAAGCATTAGCAATCATAAATGGCGCTCTTGCACCCATTGTCAAGGGGATATTTTCTGCCCTTTCGATGCGGTGTGTCCAATCACCTTTGACAATGGACAGATAACCATGTTCATAGACTGCGGCTACTCCACCCTGTTGGATATGTTTCCGTACCAGATCCGAGTCTGGATTCATGGTAAAGTAAGCAATGTTCGCCTTAGTCTTTTCTGCCATAGCCGCAACCCGGTGATCATCCGCATTGAGTACCGCATAACCATCAGGGAAAACAGCTTCAGCAACTACGCTTTTGAGATGGGCTAATTGCTCAATGGTATCTATATCGCCGATGCCTAAATGGTCAGCGGACACATTTAATACGACACCTACATTAGCATTTTCAAAACCCAATCCAGAGCGGAGAATACCACCGCGAGCCGATTCCAATACGGCTACTTCTACGGTCGGATCTTGAAGGATAACATGGGCACTTTGCGGTCCTGTATTATCTCCCGATTCTACTAAGAAATCACCGATATAAGTACCATCTGTAGTGGTGTAGCCTACAACCTTACCAGTTTGCTTATAAATATGGGCTAACAGGCGAGTTGTGGTAGTTTTGCCATTCGTACCTGTAACTGAAAGTATAGGAATGCGGCTAGATTGTTCATTGGGGAACAGCATATCCATAACTGCGCCGGCGACATTGCGGGGGATGCCAATACTGGGGGCAACGTGCATTCGGAAACCAGGGGCAGCATTGACTTCAACAATTACACCGTCTAATTCTCTCAAGGGACGGCTAATATCTGAGGTTACGATATCTATACCAGCCACATCTAAGCCGATAATTCTGACTATCCGTTGTGCTAACCAGCGATTTTCGGGGTGAATTTCGTCTGTGCGATCTACAGCACTACCACCTGTACTTAAGTTGGCTGTAGCTCTTAAATAACAAATTGCTCCCTGGGGTGGTACACTGTTGATGGTGTACCCTTGTCTATCTAGGAGTTGGTAGCTTGTACGGTCTAGTTCAATTTTTGTCAAGACGTTATCATGACCTTCACCACGTTTAGGGTCAAGGTTGGTTTCTTCAATTAGTTCTATAATTGTAGATTTGCCATTACCCACGACATGGGCAGGAGTTCTCTCTGCTACAGCAACTACCTTGCCATTGACTACTAATACTCGATGATCCCGTCCCACATAATATCGCTCAACAATGATTGAGCGAGATACTTGTCGAGCCATTTCATAAGCTGCTTCTGCGTCTTCCCAGTTGCGGATATCAATGGTGATCCCTCGTCCATGATTGCCGTCTAAAGGTTTAATCACGATGGGATAACCGCCAACATATTCAATGGCTTCTTCTAAATCATCAAAGAAATTGATGACTGTACCTCTGGGGACTGGTACACCGTTGGCATCGAGAATCCGTTTAGTAGCTTCTTTATCACCAGCTAGTTCTACACCAAGAATGCCTGTGTTATTGGTCATTGTGGCTTGAATCCGTTTTTGGTGGATACCATAGCCCAATTGAATTAAGAATCTAGCTGGTAAAGGCATCCAAGGAATACCTTTTTTCTCCGCTTCTTTGATAATGGCTTCTGTGGACGGGCCTAGTGAAGCATCACGCCAAAAGTCTTTGAGGTCTTGAACGTCTTGCTCTAGTTCGGCTTTGGGATAACGTCCCCGGTCAATAATACTTTGACATAGCCTGACTGCTGCCCGGGCTGCATAGCGACCCGCTTCTTCATTTAGGTACTCAATCACTACCTGGTAAATGCCAGGTGTGACGGTTTCACGGGTGCGACCGAAACCTACGTGCATTCCCGCTAATTCCTGGAGTTCTAAGGCTACGTGTTCCACTATATGACCCATCATGGTGCCTTCTCGCACCCGCATTAGAAAACCACCACGACAGCCTGGGGAGCAGTAGTGACCCTCTAGACTTGGCAGTGCCTCTACTAATCCTTCATAAAAGCCAGGTATTTCATTTGAGGGGGTTTCGGCAATGTTGTCTAAGTCTAGGCGCATAACGATCAGTTTGTGCCGTCGAATGCTCCAGTAATTTGGGCCGCGTAAGGTCTGGATCTTGAGGATTCTCATGGGAATAGGTAGATGGAGATTCGTAACCAAAATTCTAGTTTTTTGCTGGAATTGACCGCTAAATTTGGCATTTGAAGCAGTTTTTCCTTCTTAGGTGGAATTGATCTAAACTCTAGAAGAAGAAATCAAGATGCGGTCAAATCAGTGTAACCTGAGATACTCTATATCTTTCGTCAGCTAGAGATGCGATGCACAGCAGGTAAAACAGTACGTTGGTAAAGATGGAAGCGATCTCCGTAACTGAGGATATGTAGTCTTAAATTATGTACGGTCAAGGGTTCGTTAGCACTAACGTTAGGTTCATTAGTGTGAGTAAGTTCGGTAGGATCGACGATGGTGACACTGCCTTTGCCCATGACTTGTAGCCAACCGTCCCGTTCAAACACGGCACAGGTGTCTTCATCTATCCCAATGCCTAATCTATCTGGGTGAGCGGCGATCGCGCTAACTAGTCGCCCCATCCGATTCCGGTTATGGAAATGTTGGTCAACGACAACCTCAGGAATGAATCCTAAGCCTGTTGCCATGTCCACTAGGGAACGATTTGGTGTTTCACCACTACCACCACCTGCGATCATGTGATGTCCCATCACGGCTGCTCCAGCACTAGTTCCTGCTAAAGTCAGTTGTCCGGCTCTTACCCGCTGGCGGATAATTTCCATTGCTGGTGTGTCGGACAGGACTCCACAAAGACGCAGTTGGTCTCCTCCTGTTAAGAAGACACCACTACAGGCTTCAAGAGATGCTTTAATCTCAGGATTTTCGCATTGTTCCCGTTCCCGAATGTCTAATATCTCAACCTTTTCCGCACCCATTTCTTCAAAAATGCGAACGTACCTACCGGCAATAATGGCAGGCTCACGAGAGGCTGATGGAATTATTGTAATATACGCCTTGTTACCACCAGCACGAACAAAAAAAGTTCTTAGAATTTCACGTCCATGAACTTTATCTTCTGCGCCTCCGATAACTAGTACGGCGGTTTTAGTAGCTTGGGGTGTCCTCATTTCCAGCGATTTAACTTCTAACTGCGGCATTGTGTTTCTGCTTGAGGGAGTCAACAACTTCAGGTTAATTGAACAAGGTTTGTTGCTTGTTAATTTTTGCCTTTGGCTTTGATGAGAGGACACTGTTTGACGCACACGATGCCTCAATTTTCTCATGTCCGTCGTTCTCATGGCCAGCATCTTGTTTTTACCTATCTACTTTTTCCAGATGGCTTTCATAGTGCTAAATTAACTATAATTCCCTTCTGGACTTAGGATTTAGTCGGTCTTGACACTCTTACTTCTGAGGCTGGTTGGATGTATCCCGGAAGTTGTTAACTTTGGTGGGATTATTAATTTAAATTTAGTAGTGACAATATTTAAACATAAATTAAGTAATTAGAAAAACTTTTGATCTCACTAATAAATTAAGGATCTTGGTATTTTTCGGCACTGTTGGTAGATTTTTAGTTTTTCTATGACTGACAAAAAAGGGAACAGGGAACAAGGGAGAAATTTCATGCTCTATTCTTCAATTTCTTCCTCCAAACTCCGAACTCCGAACTCCGAACTCCGAACTCCAAACTCCGAACTCCAAACTCCAAACTCCGAACTCCTGAATCCATGCTAGGTTATCAGTTATGGTACTGGCTAAGTATCTACCCTTAAAATTAGTTCTATCGAATACGAATTACTGTGCGTTTTGATATAGTTACACTTTTTCCTGATTGTTTTACGTCAATTCTCAATTCTGGTTTGTTGGCTAAGGCTTTAGCTAAACAGATTGCTCAGGTGCATTTAGTTAATCCTAGAGATTTTACTACGGATAAGCACCACAAGGTGGATGATCAACCCTATGGTGGTGGTGTCGGAATGTTGATGAAGCCAGAACCGATTTTTGCGGCTGTGGAGTCTTTGCCGATTCTACCCCGTCGAGATGTGATTTTGATGAGTCCCCAAGGACAACCGATGAATCAGCCCTTGCTGCGCGAATTAGCCACGAATTACGACCAATTGGTTGTGATCTGTGGTCATTATGAAGGTGTAGATGATAGGGTGCTAAATTTGGTGACTCGTGAAATTTCTTTGGGGGATTTTATTTTGACGGGGGGAGAAATTCCTTCGATGGTTTTGATTAATGGTGTGGTGCGTCTACTTCCGGGAACTGTGGGTAAGGAGGAATCGCTGAAGACGGAAAGTTTTGAGGAATATTTATTGGATTTTCCGCAGTACACCCGTCCGGCAAATTTTCGTGGTTGGCAAGTCCCAGATGTGCTACTAAGTGGTAATCATGCAGCGATCGCTCGTTGGCGGTTTCAACAACAAATTGAGCGCACAGCTTCCCGTCGTCCAGATTTGCTCAAACTATGGGAAAAAGAGAGGGAACAGGGAGCAGGGGAGCAGGGAGTAAGGGAAGTTGGGGAAGTTGGGGAAGTAAAAGGGGAGAAATATTCTTGTGCAACTGACAACTGACAAAGGACAACTAACTATGAACATCAGAATTGGTAATGGCTACGATATACACAGATTGGTGAGCGATCGCAATTTAATTTTAGGCGGTGTTCACATTCCTCATGAACTCGGCTTGTTAGGACACAGTGACGCTGATGTGCTTACTCATGCTATTATGGACGCGATGCTGGGAGCTTTATCTTTGGGGGATATTGGTCATTATTTTCCCCCAACAGATCCCCAATGGGCTGGGGCTGATAGTTTAGTATTATTACATCAAGTCCATCAACTAATTCGTGAACAAGGTTGGAAAATTGGCAATATTGATTCTGTCGTTGTCGCTGAACGTCCGAAATTAAAACCGCATATTTCTAAAATGCGAGATAAATTAACAGCAGTTTTAGAAGTAGAACCAAATCAAATTGGTATCAAAGCTACAACTAATGAAAAACTTGGACCAACAGGCAGAGAAGAAGGTATTTGTGCTTATGCTGTAGTTTTGTTGGTAAGTGGTGATTAATCAATTTTTATTTACATCAAGGAGAAAAGAAGATGCAAGTTATCAACTTCCAGTCCCCTCAAAAATATCGTCCTGATATTATGTTTACAAATAAAGATGAAGAAATTATCTTATTAGTAGAGGTAAAAGCTCAAAAATCAGAGACAGAATTAAACAGGCAAAGTGCTATTTATCAATTAAAAACATATTTGCAGAATATCAAGCCAGATATTCCTTTTGGTATGTTAGTGGATTTAGAGGAAATTAATATTTTTGCATTGAATAATGATCAGGAAATAGAAAACCTAATTTCCTTGAGAACTAATGATATACTAAGTAATTATGATCCAGAATTCCCGCATAAAAGAATCTTTGATTTTTATTTAGAAACACTTATTAAATCTTGGCTCAGAGATTTATCATATCATTGGAATTCAGATACACCACCAGCGTATAATGAATTAGCGAAAATTGGTTTATTACCATTGTTAGAAGGTGGACATACTTATATTCAGGAAAATTTAGGTGCTGATACTTTACATTGAAACTAATTTTTTAATGGCAGTTGCAAAAGGAAGAGACCTAGAGGCAGGATAACTTAATATTACAGTGTATTGTATCTCATGCAAATCAGCATCCTTGTGATCAAAAAGTATTTATTAGTGGCAATACAAAAGATTTCGGTAAACAGGAAGTAAGAGAGATTTTGAATAGTGCAAAAATTAAATATTTTAGTAACACTAAAAACTTTCTAGGTTGGTTAGACTCTCAATTACCATAAAATTAATATCTGGTATAAACTATGACATCACAAAAAATACTCAATTTTACAAAACGCTTTTTCTTATTAATAACAATCGGTTTTATATCAATAACAATTACCGCTTGTAACCCAACCAAATTAAAAACAAATGCGGCTCAAGTACCCCAATTAGTAACAAGCATTTTGAGTGATCCAAAAACATTTAATGCTGCGCTGAGTTCGGAATCACCAAATATTTTTGGTTACACTTATGAAGGATTATTAACTCAAAATCCCATTGATGGCAAAATAGAAGGAGCATTAGCCGAATCATGGAAAATATCACCAGATAAAACCAAAATTACCTTTACCATGCGTGAAGGTTTAAAATGGTCAGATGGACAACCATTAACAGTTGATGATGTCGTATTTACCTATAATGACATTTATTTAAATGAAAACATCCCCACAGATACTAGAGATGTTTTAAGAGTCGGTAAAAATCGCAAATTACCAACTGTCAGAAAAATAGATAATAGAAGAGTGGAATTTAGTGTCCCTGAACCATTTAGACCTTTTTTACTGAATACAGGAGCATCTATTTTACCTGCTCATATTTTAGGGAAATCAGTCAAAACAAAAAACAAAGATGGTAAAGTGGAATTTCTGAATAAATGGGGTGTGGATACTCCTCCTGAAGAAATTATTGTTAATGGTCCTTATAAACTGGAAAGATATGATACGAGTCAACGCATAATTTTTCGCCGTAACCCCTATTATTGGCGTAAAGATGCTCAAGGTAAACCCCAACCTTATATTGAACGAATAATTTGGCAAATTGTGGAGTCAACAGATACTTCCTTACTCCAATTTCGTTCCGGTGATTTAGATTCTATTAGTGTTTCCCCTGATTATTTTTCTTTATTAAAAGTTCAGGAAAAACAAGGGAATTTTAAAATATATAATGGGGGTCCTAGTTCTAGCACTTCCTTTATTTCCTTTAACTTAAATAAGGGAAAAAGAAAAAATCAACCTCTAGTTGATCCCATTAAATCTAAATGGTTTAATAATGTGCAATTTCGGCAAGCGGTAGCCTATGCTATTGATAGACAAACCATGTTGAATAATACTTTTCGTGGTTTAGGTACACCCCAAAATTCTCCTATTTCTGTTCAAAGTCCTTATTTCTTATCACCGGAAAAAGGCTTAAAGGTTTATAACTATAATCCTGAAAAAGCCAAAGAATTACTACTAAAAGCTGGATTTCAATATAATGAAAAAAATCTCTTAGTAGATGATCAAGGTAATGAGGTTAGATTTGCCTTACTCACTAATGCGGGTAATAAAATTCGGGAGTCAATGGGTTCGCAAATTAAACAGGATTTAAGTAAAATTGGTATTCAAGTAGATTTTACACCATTGGCTTGGAATACTTTTATAGATAAACTTTCTAACACTTTAGATTGGGATGCTTGTTTAATAGGTTTGACAGGGGGGTTAGAACCAAATGATGGTGCTAATGTGTGGTCTCCTGAAGGGGGACTACATATGTTTAATCAAAAACCACAAGCTGGACAAAAACCGATTGAAGGTTGGGAAGTTGCTGACTGGGAAAAGAAAATTAATGAACTTTATATTCAAGGCGCACAGGAGTTTGATGAGGCTAAATTGAAGGAAATTTATGGCGAAAGTCAACAATTAACACAGGAGTATTTACCTTTCATTTACTTGGTTAATTCCTATTCTCTATCAGCAATCAGAAATCGGTTTCAAGGTATCCAATATTCTGCTCTTGGTGGTGCTTTTTGGAATATTCATGAAATTAAAGTTACGAAATAGGGAAATGGATATTACCTGAGTTCGGTGTTAGGAGTTCGGAGTTTCTCCTTCGGAGACGCTACGCGAACAGAGTTATAATTTTTTCAACGAGATCATAAGGGTTTGAGACTCATATTTGGGGCAGTTTTCCAAAAATTATCTTATGTCGAACTCAGGTGATATTGGCACATATTCTTCTGGGAAGTTAGGAATTTTTATAGCGGTTATCGGTTAAGTGAGATACAAAAACCCCACCCTCAAACCCCTCCCCGCTCTTCGAGAGGGGGCTATGATGTAGCGACTACAAAAGTTGGAGAACTTTTTTATGTGTTGTCCGTCAGTTTGACGTTAAATGCAGGTGTTTCTACTATGTGAATGGTGGTGGAAGCAATGCTTATACTTCCGTTTGTGTTGTCGAATTCGTCAAGAATTCGGCTAAAGATGACATCTTTTTTACCTCGACGTTGTTTGTAGTCCACTACATAACGCAGGGTAAATTCTAGCCAGTTGTCGTTAGCTGCTAGGGTGACAGCAGGTTCGATTCTGGCATCTTCAATTAAATATTTGTGTACCATATGTTGCCATTGTACCTGTGCTTGAGGCATATATTCCCCGACAACTTCGTTAGCTACCTGTTGCAGGATTTCTCTGGTTAAAGAGCGATCGCTCCCGTATTTTACTGGTACAGTAATTTCATCCCAGACAAAGGGAAAATCTGCTGAATAATTAAATACGGGTTCTTTAAACACAAAACTATTAGCAATTCTGACAATTCTGCCATTATAAAGATCAGCTTTTACCCAAGCGCCGCACTCCATTAAAGTAGTCCGTAAAATACTAATATCTATAACATCTCCCATTATCCCACCCAGTAATACTCTATCTCCTGGTTTGTAAAATTGACCGAAGGAAATAGCTACCCAACCAGCAAAACTCCCAATTACTTCTTGTAATGCAAAGGCGACACCAGCACCAATTACCCCAAAAATTACTGTTAGTTTTCCCAGGCTATCACTAAATATCAAAACAATTAATAAAGCCATAATTGCATAACCAACAAAGGTAATGCCTTTGCGGATACGATAGCGTAAATCACTGTCTTGAACCTGACGCGGTAAAACTTGAGATAAAATTCGGAAAATAATGGCAACTATAATAATCCCTGAAGTTACTTCAATCAATTTGATAACTATAGCATCATCTAATAATTTTTGAATTGTCTTTAAAGCATTTTCCACAATTTAATCCTTATTAAATAAACGGTTAATTTACATTCATAAATTTGGTGTATTTTTACTGTTATCAGGGTTGAAAAGGTTATTTAAAGAAGATAGCCGAAATCCTGGTGCTTTGTAATCTTCAGACAGATAGTTTTCTGGTATGGTGGTTTGATTACCGTCTCTGACCGCAGAATAATGAGGAGAAAGAATTTCAATCCCTGCTTCACTACATTTATCCTGAATATTTTGATGGAGATCTGAATAAATGTTCGCCATTAGCATGGGTTTATTACTATAAGCATTTAATTCATAACTAACATAGAAATCATCTAAACTAGTTTGCAAAACAAAGGGAATAGGTTCAGTTAGTATATTATTTGTCGCTATTGCTGCATCAATTAAAACTTGATGAACTTTTCGCCAAGGCACATCATACCCAAGTGTGATTGTTGTATGTAATATTAGATAATAATTAGGGTCTTGAGATAGGGCTGTATAGTTGATAATTTGGCTAGTTAATACAGTTCCATTAGGAATAGTAATAATGACATTTTTGATGGTACGAATGCGCGTAACTAGCAGGGTTTTTTCTACTATATCACCTATAGCTTCACCAATTTTAATGCGATCACCCATTTGGAAAGCACGGGTATAAATAAGAATAGTCCCCGCGACAACATTAGCTACAACAGCCGTTGAACCCAAGGAAAACAAAATCCCTAAAAATACTGATATACCTTGAAATGCTGGTGAACCAAATCCTGGTAAATAAGGAAATGCTAACACTAAGGCTAAAGCCACTATAATTAAGAATACCAGTTTATAGGTTGGCTCTGCCCAATCATTATAAAAGCCGGGAACGGATATAGTTCCATTACCTAATTCTGTGAAAAGATAGCGAATAAATTTAAGACTATAGTAACTGATAAAAATAATTAATGCTAATGCAAATATATTGGGTAAATAATCTGCAAATGCTAACCAACTTTTATAAATTGCTGCTAGAAAATAACTAATAAGTCTAGAACTTATTTGTTTTGTCCAAGGAAAAAAACTCAAAACCAAAGAAATGTAAATATAGAAAATACTAATTACTAGAATTGTGCGGATAATTTTAACTAGCCTAGTCACAATATTACTGACTCTAGCTGCGGGTAAAAGTTCTATATTTTGAATTCTTAACTCAGGGATTCTAATTCCTGTCCAATTTTGTAATCTAGTAATAATTCTGGGATAAACTTGATTAAATACTTTTAAAAGTATTAATAAAACAAGGGTTGAAATAAAACTATAAATTATTCCTTTTAAAATATTGCCTAGGCTACGTTCTTTTCGATATTGGATAATAGTATTTTTAATTATTTCTAAATATTCCTTGCCTAATATTTGTCTGGTTTGATTTGCAGCTTTAGCATCTTTATCTGTGAGTGTAAGTAACAGTTTATCCCCTACAACAATATTAGTGATATCCGCATTCTCTATAACTTGTAGATTCTCTAGGGATGTTGATGGATCATTAGCAATTTTTTCTAGTCTATTGCTTACGGCTTCCGCTCTCTCTTGGGGAGAAAATGAACCCACATTCTTTTGAATTACAAATAGTGTGGTATCTCCTAACAATACAGGAGTTCCATCTATTTTATTCACAACGTCAGAATTTTGAGCAACAGGTGTGTCTCGATCTGGAACAGTTACAGTTTTATCTTGAGAGTAAGCTATAGATATGTTTATCATAAAAATAAAACATATTAGGCTAATCATAAACTTATGAAAAATATTTATATCCTTTGTTTTATTAATGTGTTTTTTCATGATTTGATTAAATTTATGGCTCTTCGTCAAGCCATGCTTGGTATAGTATCATAGATGTTAAAAATATAATCAGCCTAGAATAGATTTATAATTCATTTTTAATTCAAAATTGCAGTGACACAACCAGAAAATTTGCGATCGCTCTTAGAAGCCGTCGCCAATGGTAAAATAACCCCAGATATAGCCTTCGACTCCCTCAAAGACTTAGCCTATCAATCCGTAGGTGAGTTTGCTAAAATAGATCACCATCGTCAATTAAGAACTGGTTTCCCGGAAGTCATTTGGGGACCTGGTAAAACACCAGAACAAATTGCTAAAATCATGGAAGTCATGCGCCACCGTACTTCCGTCGTCATGGCTACCCGCATTGAACCACAAGTATATTCCGCATTACAACCAAAAGTTAGAGGTATCCAATACTACGAACAAGCCCGAATTTGTGCCATTGTTCCCCCTGTAATTGAAGTCAGATTTCCCGGTAAAATAGGCATTCTTTCCGCTGGTACTGCCGATTTAGCCGTTGCTGAAGAAGCCGCTGTCACTGCGGAACTTTCGGGTTTTTATGTACAGCGCCTCTGGGATGTAGGTGTGGCGGGAATTCATCGGTTATTAAGCAACCGTCATGTGTTAGAGTCGGCATCGGTTTTAATCGTTGTCGCGGGTATGGAAGGGGCTTTACCCAGTGTTGTAGCTGGTTTGGCAGATTGTCCCGTAATTGCTGTTCCTACCAGTATTGGCTATGGTGCAAGCTTTTCCGGTTTAGCACCTCTATTGACAATGCTTAACTCTTGTGCTGCTGGTATAGGTGTAGTTAATATAGATAATGGCTTTGGTGCAGCAGTCTTAGCTGGGCAAATTTTACGAACTTCAGAAAAATTACGTTTGGCGGCAGAAACATAGTAAAGTTATAAAAGTAAAGATTGCGTATAATTGCGGTAGCTTTTTATTTTATTAGTTACTTCAAATCTTAATAACAGGTGATAAACCTTTTGGTAAAAGAATTATGGAACACTTGAATGATTCACTATTACCACTACTAGGAAATTTACACGAACATATCACTTTACTGGCTGATATTGGTAATGTTAAAGACCCAGACCTTTTAGGTCAAGTACAAGCCTCTTGGAATCACTTTGTCAAAACTGGGCAAGTTTGGGCAATGTTGATTGGTATAATTGTGGGTTATCTGTTCAAAGGTTTTACTAGTTACGGTTAAGGTAATTTTGGATTTTAGATTTTAGATTTTGGATTAGTTATTTAGATAATGTAAGTTGCTAGTTAGGTAAATTGTCAGAAATGGCTAACGCCACGCTGCGCTATCAGGATGAACAGGATGAAATCAGAGCTTTTATTACCAATTACCAATTACCCATTACCAGCCTCAACGAGATAACTAGCAACTTGCGTTAGATACTGAAAACCTTGTAATTTCGCTGATGAAACAACAAGATTTTTAACTCACATAAGGCGTATGATTCAAAATCTAATATCTACAAATTTCTTCCTCTCCCTTCAGATTTATGACCGAAAAACAAACTTGGAGTCAGCGGTTTGAATCCGCACTACATCCAGCGATCGCTCGCTTTAATGCTAGTATTAGTTTTGACATTGAACTTATCGAATATGATATTACAGGTTCTCAAGCCCATGCCAAAATGTTGGCTCATACAGGTATAATTTCCCATGAAGAAGGGGAAGCACTGTTTAATGGTTTAGAACGAGTTCGTCAAGAATATCGTCAAGGACAATTTCAACCCGGTGTTGATGCCGAAGATGTCCATTTTGCCGTAGAAAAGCGCCTCACGGAAATTGTCGGAGATGTAGGTAAAAAACTCCATACAGCCCGTTCTCGCAATGACCAAGTAGGTACAGACACTCGATTATACCTCCGTGATCAAATTCAACAAATCCGCCAACAATTACGGGATTGGCAAACAGTCTTAGTTGATATAGCCGAAAAAAATGTTGAAACCTTGATTCCTGGTTATACCCACCTGCAACGCGCCCAACCAGTCAGTTTAGCGCACCATTTACTGGCATACTTTCAAATGGCACAACGGGACTGGGAACGCTTAGAAGACGTTTATAGCCGAGTGAATATCTCTCCCTTGGGTTGTGGTGCTTTAGCGGGAACAACTTTCCCCATTGACCGCCACTATACAGCCAATTTATTACACTTTGACAATGTTTATGCTAACAGCTTGGACGGAGTGAGCGATCGCGACTTCGCCATAGAATTTCTCTGTGCTGCTAGTATTATCATGGTTCACCTCAGCCGTCTTTCTGAAGAAATAATCCTGTGGGCATCAGAAGAATTTCGCTTCATCACCCTTAAAGATAGCTGTGCCACAGGTTCTAGCATTATGCCCCAAAAGAAAAACCCCGACGTACCCGAATTAGTGCGCGGTAAAACCGGGCGAGTCTTTGGTCATCTGCAAGCCATGTTAGTAATTATGAAGGGTTTACCCCTGGCTTATAACAAAGACCTCCAGGAAGACAAAGAAGGCATATTTGACAGCGTAAACACAGTTAAAGCCTGTTTAGGAGCAATGACAATTCTACTGCAAGAAGGTTTAGAATTTCGTCACCAACGATTAGCAACAGCAGTTACAGAAGATTTTGCTAACGCCACCGATGTCGCAGATTATCTCGCCGCCAGGGGTGTACCCTTCCGCGAAGCCTATAACATTGTGGGCAAAGTCGTCAAAACCAGTATTGCCGCTGGTAAACTACTCAAAGACTTACAACTAGAAGAATGGCAACAAATCCATCCCGCATTTGCCGCCGACATTTATGAAGCTATCACCCCACGTCAAGTAGTTGCAGCCCGCAACAGCTATGGAGGTACAGGCTTTCTCCAAGTTAGACAAGCCCTTGTCAACGCCCGGACTCAACTCAGTGTGAAATAAAGGGAACAGGGAACAGGGAACAGGGAGCAGTGGAGAAATTTCATCCTCTATTCTTCAATTTCTTTCTCCTGAACTCGTGAACTCGTGAACTCGTGAACTCGTGAACTCCTGAACTCCTGAACTCCTGAACTCCTGACCGAAAAATTTTGGATTTTAGATTTTGGATTGGGAATTTTCGGTACAAGCCCCGCCCCTTCAGGGCGGAATTAATCAAAAATCGCCAATCTAAACATCCTCAAACTCCACACTTTAGGTTGGAGTCAATCCAAAATCCAAAATCGTAAATCCAAAATCTGTTGACACAAGTAAGGGTGTACTGGTGTACACCCTAAAAATTCAAAATATGAAAGAGTCAAATTTAACCAGCTACATTAATCAGCAGCATCCATTGCTGCTGCGCCTGTTCCTTCTTCCTCTTCACTCTTGGGCGGTCTTTGTTGGAATCTTCTGCCCATTCTACCTGTGGTGGTCCGTTTACGAAACTTTCTGGCGTAGGCCTGGTTTCGTAGCGCCTTTTCTTTTTTCGGGTTACGGCGCTTTGCCATATTCACCTCATTAATAAACAACAAAAAATTGGCATCTAGGCATTACTTAGGCCATATTAGCTACCGATATTATTGATATACTTTTTTAGCCTAGTGCAGCAATCAATACACTTTAAATAGCATACCATTATATCGCACTAAAAAGTCTAATGTCAACCAAAATTTAGGTTGGTAATTGGTATACTCAACACGGCTTATTCATTTGATTCGGTGGGTAAGGGTTTAGCAGTGCTAAACCCCTACAAATCTAGGTTTTTCGTAATTTCGTAAAAGTCCATGTCCCAACCGTGTTTATACTCAAAACGGCTAGAAGCTGGACTTTTTTATCATACAAAGAACAAGTTCAAAGCCTCTCCAGTATTAAATATTATTCCTTTTCCCTCTCCTCTTAGGAGAGGGTTAGGGAGAGGTGCGGGGAGAGGTTTACCAGAGGGGTTTCATATTTGGTTAAACTATGAACCGTTTTCAGTATAGTATAATGGGCTTCTGTGATTTGCTGAATTCAATTTACAATAGGTAGCTCAATTTAATTGTACATGGACAAAGCTTGTATAAGCTAGAATTAGTACGCACAATCTCTATTTATGTAGGCTTTGCTGAAAAAGTTGTCTGTGAGGAGAGGGAACAGGGAACAGGAAGAGAGTTTTGGGCGATTTTACTTTTCTTCACATACCTTTAAATTTTTTGGTTCACCTACTTAAATTAGAGAGAAATATCAATATTAGTTTTTACCCAATCAGCAAAACCTGCTTCAACCCAATCACCTCGCAAAACATAATATCTATATTTTCTCAGCTCCTAATGCAGATAAAACTTCAATGTATTCATCTTTAATTGATACTGCTACCATGATTTTTACCTCTTGATAATTACGACATAAACTTACCCGTTGCCAAATTGGTTGTTAGCATTTGTTAGCTTTTTTTGTATCGGTTTTATATAACTT
>NZ_AP018316.1:2843759-3011383 GCF_002368115.1 Dolichospermum compactum NIES-806
ATAACTAACTTACTACCAAAATCACCGTAACGATGCCTACTAGCAAGGCATCGCGGATTTTAGATTTGCGATTGATCTGTAATCTAAAATCTAAAATCCAACCAGCGATTTAATGGTTTACCGCTGCTGCTTCTCGTGCTGCTGCGGCTTGATCTGGGTGAATACCTAAGCGTGTTAGGTTAATTCGACCCTTATTGTCAATTTCTCGCACTTTGACAATCACCTCATCACCAACAGCTACTTCATCTTCAACCTTACCAACGCGATAGTCAGCAAGTTGAGAAATGTGAATCATGCCTTCTTTACCGGGCAAGAATTCCACAAAAGCGCCAATGGGTATAACCCGTGTCACACGACCGATATAAACATCCCCTTCATGGAGTTTACGAGTCATGCCCTGAACGATGTTCCGCGCCCTCTTAGCTCGGTTTTCATCAACGGCGGAAATGGTGACAGTACCATCATCTTGAATGTCAATTTTTGCACCAGTTTCTTCAGTGATACCCTTAATGGTTTTACCACCAGGTCCAATCACCAGACCAATCATGTCAGGATCAATCTTAATTGTTAACAGACGTGGGGCAAAGGGTGAAGTTTCTTCCCTGGGGGTGTCAATCGTCTGGAGCATTTTTTCCAGAATGTGTAACCGAGCAGGTTTAGCTTGGTTGACAGCTTGGGCAATTACTTCTAAAGACAAACCAGATATTTTCATATCCATTTGCAAAGCTGTAATTCCGGTATCTGTACCAGCAACTTTGAAGTCCATATCACCCAAAAAGTCTTCAATGCCTTGGATATCGGTGAGAATTCGCACTTCGTCCCCTTCCTTAATCAAGCCCATTGCCGCACCACTCACAGGTTTGGTAATGGGTACACCTGCATCCATTAGGGATAAACTAGAACCACAAACTGAACCCATTGAAGTTGAACCGTTGGAAGAAAGCACTTCTGAAACTACGCGAATTACGTAGGGGAACTTGTCTTTGGGTGGTAATACAGGTAATAATGCCCGTTCTGCTAATGCACCATGTCCAATTTCCCGTCTACCAGGGGCGCGTAATGGTTTGGTTTCACCGACAGAGAAGGGAGGGAAGTTGTAGTGATGCAGGTAACGTTTAGTTTGTTCTAGTTGCAAGTCGTCGTTCAGATTTTGGGCATCTCCAGGAGTACCAAGGGTACACATGGATAGTACCTGAGTCAGTCCCCGGTTAAATAAACCGCTACCATGTACTCGCTTGGGTATAATCCCAACTCGACAAGAGATAGGACGAACTTCATCAAGTTTACGACCATCTACGCGCACGTTATCTTCGACAATTTGACGACGCATGAAGTATTTGGTAATGCTTTTAAAGGTATTACCAAGGGCTTTGGAGTCGGCTGTGGCAGCGATGCGAATGGGGTCTTCTTCTGGTAAAGCCTTGATTTCATTAGAGATATTATCTTTAACTGCATCCAAAGCAATATCACGGTCAGTTTTAGTTAACTCAAATTGCGCCAAGATTTTTTTGATCTCATCACTGGCGCGATCGCGGATATAGTTTTCTAAAGTTTGATCTGGTTCTGGTGGTGCTTCTTGCACAAGTTTTAGACCTAGTTCATCCAGCAAATCTAACTGTGCTTGAATTAAATCCCGAACTGCTTCGTAGCCAAAATCAATCGCTTCAATAATATCTCGCTCTGGCAATTGATTTGCACCCGCTTCCACCATGATTACCCCATCTGGAGAACCGGCAACGATTAAATCCAAATCTCCCGCTTCAATTTCTGCGTAGGTAGGGTTAATAATAAAATCATCACCCACTAAGCCTACTCGCACTGCGGCCATTGGTCCATTAAAAGGAATTTGGGCAATCAGTGTTGCAATTGAAGCACCTGTAACTGCTAATACATCGGGGGGGACTTGCTCATCCATTGACATGGTGATTGCCACAACTTGCAAATCATCCCGCAACCATGAAGGGAATAAAGGACGGAGTGGACGGTCAATCAGACGACTGGCAAGAATTGCCTTTTCCGGTGGACGACCTTCCCGGCGCATAATTCCCCCAGGAATTCTTCCTGCTGCGTACAATCTTTCTTCGTAATCAACGGTCAGTGGCAAAAAATCAATGCCTTCCCGCGCTGCTGACCTTGTAGCCGTTACTAAAACAGTTGTATCTCCTGATTGTATCAAAACCGACCCACCTGCTTGGGGGGCTAGTAGGCCAACCGTCAGTCGAATATCCCGTCCATCAAAGGATATTGACTTTTCAAATTCTGCCATTCAGTTTTTTTTCCTTCTCTTACGCGATTCTCACTCTGTGGCAATCCTAACATTTATGCAGTCTAGACGGCTTCTGTAATGAACAAACATAAAACAAAATTCTTTAAGTTATGTGTACAACGGGCTTCATATCTGGGTTTGTTCCCTAAGTTATATTTTTCAGAACGATTTAATAATATTTAATCAAGCAATTAAGATGCAATTAGCTGTATTGCATCCTACCCTGTCATTAAAAAGTAATGGTAAAAAAACGCATATCATTTCTTGACACTCTTTTTAAATCCTGGATTATAAATTCATATTTTGTTGACACAAAAGAAAAGTGTTGATCTATTCTGTTATGTTAAACTCAGGGGAAACCATTTCACCTGTTAGGTTACGCTGTTGCTTAACCCAACAACAGGATTAAATTGTATCAGGATCTATATTTAATTCCCGCAGTTTTGCTGCTAAACGTTCTGATTTTCTCGCTTCTTTTTCTGCGGTTTCTTCAGGTGTGGGAACTAGCTCTCCTTCTGGCGTAAAATACCGTAATAGTCCTTGATAAATTCCTAAATATAACCCTAGCTGATGACTCCACAACTGTCCTTGGTGATTTTGTTCTAAAGGTTGATATTCTCCGTCTACTAAATGAAAACCTGCAAATTCTAGTGTATAAGGGTCGAACCAAAAATAATCAGGTGTGCGGAAAGTATTTTGATAAAGTTCTTTTTTATATTCTTTATCTGTATTAGCTGTAGTTGGTGAGAGAATTTCTAAAATGAAATTAGGATATTTACCATCTTCTTCCCAAACTACCCAACTTTTACGGGTTTTGCGTTTGGGGGAAATATTACATCTGGGGAGATATTTTCTTTGCATTCTAATTCTTGAGTAATCATCATGATAGTTTAACTGAAATCCAAGCATGATTATCTGGTGTATGTGGTGGGTCTTGAGGATGGGGTGCTACTTCCCATTTACCTTCTAATAAAGTATCTGGTATAGAATTTTCTATAGTAATATCCCTTCTTAATTTTTCCCCCAGCCTATTCGCTTTAAACTCTAAAACCGTCTCACTAAAATTAACCCTTGGTACACGAATAACATCAAGGGGTTTGAGTGATTCTAAAGCTAATTCTGCATTAGTAAATCGGTCTTTTTGTTTCGGTTGTACCATCTTTTCTAACCAACCGATAAACCGCAAACTTACCTGGGGTAAAAGATGACGGAAATTAATGACATAAGGATCATCTGCATCTTGTAATTGATCTATTTTTGTTGACTTAACTCCTGTGATTAAACAGATTAAAGTTACACCCAAAGCATACAAATCTGTAGCATTTGTCGGTTTAAACATTTGCTCTGGCGGAATGAAACCAGGAGTTCCTTTAAATACACTACTTCCAGCCACATCATGACTACCAATACGAGCAAAACCAAAGTCAATTAAATAGACATTGATTTGTTCATCTACTAAAATGTTTTCTGGTTTGATATCTCGATGAATTACCGACGGCATCCGATTTTGTAAATATACCAGAATTTCTAAAATCTTAACTGCAATTTGTTTAATTTCCTCTGGTGAAAAGCTGCGAGGTTCTGCTAAAGTAGAAGCATGAATATACTCTTGAACTAAACAAAAACCATCGGAGGTTTCAAAGGAATGCAAGTAACTGGGAACTAAGTACAGGACAAAAAATTGAGAGAGAGAAGAAAGTCGTCATATTTCAAATCTAAATCAGTAACAAGAGAACGCAGATAATCTAAACCGTAACGAAAAACACTTTTAGCAAAAGGTCCATGTTTCTTGATTTTGATAGGTTGGTGTTGATGCAACCATTCTCCAGTCTTGACAGCCCAACACATAGCTAATGACAGTAAAGCTAAGAGCTTACTCAATCGGTTAGAATCAATAAAATGTGTAGATTCCAAGCAAAAACCACGAGTTTTAAACATACCGAACAAAGTTTCAATCCCCCAACGACGGCCATAGTCAGCAATTATGGTTTGGGGAGAAGTATCAGAAATCACGATTAATAACTTGCCATCATCAAGACGTAAACCAGCTACATAAACTGAACGACCCCAGACCCAACGACGAGTAGATAAAACCTGAGATTCACCCGCAGCCAGATGAGCAAAAATGACGCTACCTGGAAGAGTCTTTTCTGTATCACTAATTAAATCAGTGTGACGAATCCTGATTCGGAATGGAATATTTGGTTCAAGCAGTAAATAACTTAACCATTCTGCCCCCACGAATTCTCTGTCAGCACTGATATAGTCAACTTGTGCATCTGGGAACAGTTGTCCAAATCGGTCAAGTAAATCCATTCGTTCATCCGTGTTGGAGTTACCTTTCTTCTCCAATATCTGCCAAACTAGGGGGTAAGCGACACCATTATGTACTACTCCCAACATGAGGATATTTAACCATATTTGACCAAAACGCCATTCAGTCCGGTCAATACTTAACACCCAAGGCTGGGGAATGTTCATGATTTTTACAATCATTTTCGCTATGACTGCATAATCTATATCAAAATCTCGGAAAAATCTTTGCAACCGTTTGTAATTGGATTCGTTTTTAGCACAGTTGCGAAAACCAGTTGCTAATTCTACCAAGTTCACTGTCTTTACTCTTAATAAAGATATTAAAAATAACGCTAAAAAGCTTAGACGCGCTCCATGCCATTCCAAATGTGGTTTTAGTGTGTCTCGTAATAGGTTAATCTGGTTCATAGGGGTTTCTTTGATTGTGTGGTAACTTTCTATGAAACCCTTTCTCTGTTTCCTTTGCAAGCTTTTTCTCTATTTTTTGTCCTGTACAGAGAACTGGGAATACCAGGATGATTTAATCCTTTAAGTACCTGTATTTCTCGTGCGTGGGCTTCTGAACCAGACCAACTTGAACCCGCTTGAGCAAAACAAAACTGTTTGATTACTTCTGGTTGGTTTGTGTTAAGATTTGTTGCTAACCAAGTAATTCTACCACCTTCGCGGTTGCGTCCTAGTTCTCTAATAACCTGATAGCCTTGTTCTTGGAAATCTGGGTAGCTGCTCATATTTCTAAAAAGGAACAAGTATAATATAGGATTTACGCATTGACAAGATTCCCCAAATATGTGACGTAAATTTTATCCCTTGTAGGGTGCGTCAGACACGATATCTTGACAAAAAAACAGATTCCCTCTATCTGACGCACCCTACTCAATAAGTTATTCCCAAAGCCGAAAACGACGCAATTTCGTTCATTCATATCATGGTAAATTTGTACAGTGTGTAAGTCCTAACTGATTTTCTTACACCGAATTCAGGTTTCTTTCCTATCCCTAACGGGACCCTACGCGAACATGGTTCATTTCTCTGTAATTAAAAACTCCACAAAGATAAAGAATCCTTGATGAGCTTAATAAAGTATTAACAGCTTTTACCGAGCCATAAATAATTAAGCCATAACGCACCAAATAGTAAATTTACTAATTATCTGGAAGTTGTTTTTTCAAAGCATCTAATAAAGCCCAACGGCTATCCGTAGGTGGTTCAGAAACAACAGTATTCAAAATACCTGGACAATTAAGGTTACATAATTGACGCTGAGGCAGTGCTAAACACATCTGCTGATAGAGCCATTCACCGGGATCAAAATGACCATCAGGTGCTAAGGTTTCCAGTAAATCCTCTACAGCAACTTCCATTTCTAAAGGCAAATCTTCCGTTTGATTAGCAGTTTCATCTAACCAAATAACTTCCTGAGTATCAAGAACCAGACGATGGTTATACTGCTGCAAACAGCGGTTGCAAGTACAGGTAACAATTGTTTCTGCCTGAGATGAAACTTCTAAATAGTTACCCTGATGTTTAACCTGGATAACTCCGCGAACGGGTGTCAATGTTTCTAGTCCAGGCAGAAACTCTTGAACTTGAATTTCCTCTGTCCGCTCCGGGGCTTTAGATAGCTGCGGAATAAAAATAGCGTCCATAGGATTTGTGAAATACCATCAAAGTTGATCATTGGTAATGGGTAAATGGTGATTGATAAAATCATCACCTATCCCCTATTCCCTAATTATGGTGTGACTGCTTGACGAACAACTAAATGACGATGAGGTTCTTTGCCGCGACTGAAGGTTTCTAAATCCGAAAATTCCTGCAATAAAGTGTGGATTTGTCGGCGTTCTGAGGAACTGAGAGATTGAAGTTCTACCTCTCTTCCAGAAAAACGGACTTCTGCGGCAGCAGTTTCAGCTAAAGTGCGGATTTCGGCTTCTCGTCTCACCCGATAACCATTCAATTCAATCGTGTAAGCTGTCTGATTTTCTTCTGGTTGATTTAAGTTTAGAACGGAATTTGCTAGATACTGAATACTATCTAGCACCGAACCACCAGCACCAATTAAAATCCTAATTTGTTCTGATGTTAAATTGGTTTGATCTATTGTCAACCAGTAGCTTTCTTCTGCTGGTGCATCTTGTCCTGAAGATGGCTTAGTTTCTAAATTAGCCCGTACTTGAGTAGATACACCAGTCAGAAGTAGAAAATTTTGTAGCCATTGTTCACTACTCTGCATAGAAATGTCGCTCATAATCAACCGGTAGCCTTTTTCTTAGAACTTTTGGGTTCAAATGGCAACGCTTTTACTTCGATGGTTTGGGCTTCTTTCTCTTGTGAATCTACGATTTTCTGAATTTCTTCTGGTAGAGGTTCACGGGAGAGAATATAGGTTTGGACGGTTTGGAAAACGTTACCAATTACCATATACATAAGTACCCCAGCCGGTAGGGGAAAGAATAGGAACATCCCAGAAAAGATGACAGGGGTAATTTTATTGACTGTATCTTGTTGAGGGTTGCCACCGCTGGAATTTTGTCCAGACAGCATTTGGCTCACATAAAGGCTGATACCAAAGAAGACAATCATCCCCACAATATCCCAGTGGATTGTGTTATCAGCATCAATAGCTCCAACTCGACCCAAAGCATCAATAAAGAGAAATCCTTTATCTGCTGCTAGTCCGGGAATAGTGCCTTGAATGGTCACGTCTCCGGGTTCTAGAGCCTCTATATTGCCTTCGGCATCAATTTTAACCCTTTCTTCACCTTTAGTGATTTTCCATTCAGGTGTCAATTTAGTTTCAGGGTGTTCTACTAAGAGCGAATCAAATGGTTTACCTTCCACTGTTTGATATTGAATCTTAGTCTTTTCTCCCACTGTTAACTTATTACCGCCTGGTAAGATGGCAGAAATGGGAGTATGTTCTCCATCAGCAATATAAATATTTTGCGGAGAAGTGGCAAAGGCTTGAGGTTGAATGCGCTCAATTTGTTCTTCAGGGAAGATTTGCAGGTTAACGGAATAGTTAACGCCGGAAAAAGGCGAACCCCGCAAAGTGGCAAACAGTGCTAGTAATACTGGCATCTGCAAAAGTAGAGGGAGACATCCTGCTAAAGGATTACCAAATTCATTTTGGACCTTGAGCATTTCCTCTTGTTGCTTTTGCTGATCGTCTTTATAGCGTTCTTTGATTTCTGCCATGCGCTTTTGCATTAGAGGCTGCACAACTTTCATCCGTCGCATACTACGGATAGAGCCGGCACTCAGGGGATAGAGTGCAAAGCGGATAATCAATGTTAATGCTACTATCGCCAACCCATAGCTAGGGACAAAACCATAGAAAAGGTCTATGATTGGCAACATCACGTTGTTCGAGAGAAACCCGATACCAAAATCCATTATTCTGAATTCAACCTGCGGTACTTTGACACTCCCACCCCGGT
Organism: Dolichospermum compactum NIES-806; assembly: GCF_002368115.1. NCBI lineage: Bacteria > Bacillati > Cyanobacteriota > Cyanophyceae > Nostocales > Aphanizomenonaceae > Dolichospermum > Dolichospermum compactum. The sequence goes on from NZ_AP018316.1 coordinate 2,851,785, forward strand.
TGGGAGTGGGACACTTAGTTAAGCCTATCCTCTGATTAGAGGCGGTTCTCTCCCAAGCTTTTGCTCTATATTGTAGAGGTTTTTGTTAAGCATTGCTGTGACTATCCACAAGCTATAGAAGTTAAGGATAGCCACACATCAACTAAAAATGTGAATGTTAAAACAGCCGTCAGTGGTCAGCCGTCAGCCGTCAGCGGCTTTTTTAAAAGGGATTTAAACCCCATCTCCATAAGAATTTAAAACCAGAATTAGCTTACTAGCTGATGACTGAATGCTGATAGCTTGTTAACGTGACTCATTTAGGATTGCTATATTGGGGATTTTTAGCAGCAATTTTTTCATTAATGTAGTCGTAGACTTCCCGAAAATTGGGAACAGCCCGCATTTCGATGAGAGTACCATTTTTGAGGGTGACTGCCATATCTCCCCATAGTCCGATGGCACGGGGAACTTTGACAACTTTCACTACTTCTGAATAAATTACATCATAGCGATCGCGTCCCATCCAACCACCAGTTACACATATCCTTCGATCTGTGATGCGGAAGCGTAGCCACACTGCCCTGACTATTGCTCCCACAGCTAAGGGTATACCTACTACTGTTAGCCCAATGAGCAGGTTAAAAATCAAATCCCCAATGTGGGGACCACCCTCATAATAAACTTCTTCACGAATACCCATTTAATACCTCAGTTTGTGCCAACAACTGCTCTAATTCTTGCAGAAATTTCTGGGTTTCGCACTCAGATTCTATTGTTGTTGGTTTCACAATTAATACTAGCCGCCATCCTGGGAGTAATTTAGGCAATAATTGGTGTAATGCTGCTGTTATTTGCCTTTTGATTTTGTTGCGAACAACGGCGCGTTTACTAACTTTTGTACTAATAGCAATCCCAATTTTTGTGCTAGGGGGGGCAGTATCCAAAGAAGGTTCTGTGGCAAGAGTAGGTTTTAAAGCTCTCAGGGTGAAATGAGAACTATGTCGCCGAATTCCTTCTCGGAAAACTGCCTGAAAATCCTGACGGGATTTGAGACGATATGCTTTGGGCAAAGCCACAACAGTTGTTAATTGCTGAATTTTATTACCCTAAACGCTCAGACGATGCCTTCCTTTTCTTCTTCTGGCACTAATCACGTTTCTGCCGTCTGGTGTCCGCATTCTGGCACGAAATCCAGATGTTCTTTTTCTCTTACGGCAAGTGCCGCCCAGTGTTCTTTGCATACGTTTCTCCTCTTAGGCGATTTTCATAAAAAGTCACAATCTGATATACTACCACTTTACAGGCAATAAAAACATATTTCTGGATGGAGTTGTCCGTTGTCCGTTGTCCGTTGTCCGTTGTCCGTTGTCCGTTGTCCGTTGTCCGTTGTCCGTTGTCCGTTGTCTTTTGCCTCTTCCCTGTTTCCTGTTCAAGTAATACTGATAATCCACGTACCAATATAACGTAGTAATGGGACATCACCTGGAGAAAGAACTTGACATTTGAAATAGTAAACTCCCCCAAAAGCTGGATTCTGTACATTGGATAAGACTAACTCGACTTTGCGACCGGCGGGAACTGGTTCTTCAGGAAATATTTGAATCACACCACCTTCTTTATCCCATTTGACTTCCGATAGGGGGACTTTTTTACCTTTAACTAAGACTTCAACACTTTTGGGATCAAAAGTTCCCTTGTAATAATCAGGATAAGTAATGGCAAATTGAGCTACTGCGAGTTTCATTTGTTTGGCAGGAACTCTGAGTATATAACGATCTGTGCTGTTGGTTTGTCCGCCAAAATCTAACCGAAAGGGTAACTGATTTTCACTTTTGACCCCACTAAAAAGTGTTAAGCCATTCTGGGCTAAAGTTATCGCTGGTAAACCCGCTAATAAAAAGCTAGTCACAGCTAAGGCAGAAAGTAGGCGTTTCATAAATTATGTTTCCTCTAGTTGGTAGTTTGTAACGAAGTATCAGTATTTGTAACTAAACTTTACTACTATATGCTTGACAATTGACGTTAGTGAAAGATAAAAGTGCCTTTTTAGCGAAAACTTCCATTCCTAAAGTTAAAATTATTATAGGGTTTACGCACTGTACCAACCTGCGATGAGGTAAATAAACGAAATTGTGTTGTTTTTGGCTTTGGGAATAAATTATTGTGAGTAGGTGTTTATCGGGTTTGACGCTGCCGACAAGAGATAAAACCTACCTTCCGCACCCTAAACTGTCACACAACGAAAATTGGTCGTTTGGAGATTTGGTTTTAGCGAACTGCTTGCAGCAGCGCTTCGCTATCGCCTACCAATATTTCTTGGTTTTGGTACAAAATACAACATTAAATGGGGATAAAAATCATAAAAAACCGATTGTGACACCGGGGGGTGCGGAATGTGGGATAAAATCCAGATTGTATCTTTGATATATTGCTAAAGGATAATTTTTATTGCTAATTATAAATATTTTAGTATACAAGTATATTTTAAATAAGTAAAACTTTTAGAGTGAGATTTTTCCCAAATATAAAATAATCTGAAGAACAATATACAAAATGTAGATATCGGCATAGGATGTGCGATAACTAATTCTACTTATAGCTATTTTGCAAGGATGATATTTGCATATTATCAAGTTGAGATTGTGAATAGATCCCAAGTATAGCAAAAACAAAAAGGTCGAAAGTTCTATCTACAAAGGTAATTCATGGTTAATCATCCCCACAGCTTAATTAATAGTTAACGGGTGATGTTAAGTATTTATTTCTAGGAGATTTCATGAAAATAGCAGTTGCGAAAGAAATAGAAGTTTGTGAACGGCGTGTAGCTTTAATTCCCGACACCGTAGCCAAATTAGTCAAACAAGGTTTAGACGTTTGGGTAGAAGCAGGGGCGGGAGAAAAAGCATTTTTCAGCGATGCTGACTATGAAGCAGCAGGTGCTAAAATTATCGGCAATTCTGCTCAATTATGGAGTGAAGCAGATATTTTACTCAAAGTTAGCCCACCCCAAACCAGAGAAGATGGCCGGACAGAAATTGAGTTACTTAAATCCGGTTCTGTATTAATTAGCTTCCTCAATCCTCTGGGAAATCCCGTAATTGCCCAACAATTAGCAAATCGGCAAATTACAGCTTTGAGTATGGAATTAATCCCCCGTACCACCAGAGCGCAAAGCATGGATGCCTTGTCTTCCCAGGCTTCTCTGGCGGGCTATAAAGCCGTATTGATTGCGGCGGCGGCATTACCGAAATATTTTCCCATGTTGACGACTGCGGCAGGGACAATTGCTCCCGCCAAAGTATTTATTATGGGGGCAGGTGTGGCAGGATTGCAAGCGATCGCCACCGCAAGAAGGCTAGGAGCAGTAGTAGAAGCCTTTGACATCCGCCCAGCCGTCAAAGAAGAAGTGCAAAGCTTAGGGGCGAAATTCGTCGAAGTCAAACTCGAAGAAGAAACCGTCGCAGCCGGTGGTTACGCCAAAGAAATTTCAGAGGACAGTAAAAAGCGTACCCAAGAACTAGTAGCCAGCCACGTCAAAAACTCCGATATCGTCATTACCACCGCCCAAGTACCAGGAAGACAAGCCCCCAGACTGGTGACAGAAGAAATGGTAGCGCAAATGAAACCCGGTTCAGTAATAGTAGACTTAGCCGCAGAACAAGGTGGAAACTGCGCTTGTACAGAAGCAGGTAAAGATATTATTTGGAACGGGGTAACAATTATCGGACCAATTAATTTACCCTCATCAATGCCAGTACACGCCAGCCAACTGTATGCAAAGAACGTTACTTCATTAATGCAACTGTTGATTAAAGATAAAGCCTTAGAAATCAACTTTGGTGACGATATCGTTGACGCTGCTTGTGTTACTCATGGTGGAGAAATTAGAAACCAACGAGTAAAAGACGCTTTGCAAGCGGTAGCGGTTTAGTTGATACAAACAAAGCTCAGGCGATTAGAAATCGCGGCTACACAGGCAAAGTCCGCCTGCGCGGACTAATAACTTATTCTTGCTCTCTGCGCCTCTGCGCCTCTGCGCCTCTGCGTGAGCCAAAAATCCAAAAATCCAAAAATCAACATGACAGAAGCATTACTTCCAGCCTTATTTGTCCTCGTCTTAGCCTCTTTTATAGGCTTTGAAGTCATCAACAAAATTCCCCCCACATTACACACCCCGTTAATGTCCGGTTCAAACGCCATTTCCGGTATTTCCGTAATTGGTGCAATCCTGGCTGCTGGGGAAAGAAACACGAATTTATCAGTCATTCTCGGTTTAATCGCCGTAATTTTGGCAATGGTTAACGTTGTCGGCGGTTTTTTAGTTACTGACAGAATGCTGCAAATGTTTAAAAAAAAGGAAATTAAAGCATGAGCGACTTTTTACCAACTGGGATTCAGCTAACTTACTTAGTCGCTGCATCATTATTTATCCTGGGTTTGAAAAAACTCGGTTCTCCTGCTAGTGCAAGAAACGGTAATCTTGTCGCTGCGGTGGGGATGCTATTAGCAATTGTCGCCACAATGCTAGATCAGCACGTATTAAATTATGAGATGATTTTGGTAGGCTTGGCTATTGGTTCGGTAATAGGCACTGTTATTGCTTACAAAGTGCAAATGACGGAAATGCCCCAAATGGTGGGTTTACTCAACGGTTTGGGTGGTGCTTCTTCCGCACTTATCGCTGTGGCTGAATTTTGGCGGTTATTAGATAGTTCACAGCCTATCCCCCTCGATGTCAACATATCTATGTTATTGGATGTGTTAATTGGTGGCGTGACTTTAACAGGTAGTTTTCTCGCTTTTGCCAAATTGCAAGGTTTAATTAGCGGTACTCCCATTACTTTTCCTTTGCAGCAACCTTTTAACATCCTGCTTTTAGGTTCTTATTTAGCGGGAAGTGCCTATTTAATCAGGACACCAGATAGCCTCCCCGTATTTTTAGCTGTGGTGGCTGTTTCTTTGGTGTTGGGTGTGATGTTCGTCCTCCCCATTGGTGGGGGTGATATGCCGGTGGTAATCTCTCTGTTAAACTCCCTCTCCGGTGTGGCTGCGGCTGCGGCTGGGTTTGTGGTGATGAACAATATGTTAATCATAGCCGGTGCTTTGGTGGGGGCTTCTGGTTTAATCCTGACGGAAATTATGTGTAAGGCTATGAACCGTTCTTTGTTCAGTGTCTTATTTAGTGCTTTTGGTTCTGTCTCTACTTCTAGTGGTGGTGCGGCTGCTGGTGCTAGTGATCAACCTGTTCGCAGTATTGATGCGGAAGAAGGGGCGATGATGTTGGGTTATGCCCGTTCTGTGGTGATTGTCCCAGGTTACGGTATGGCGGTTGCTCAAGCACAGCATAGCGTCCGGGAGTTGGCTGATCAATTAGAGCGCATGGGTGTGGATGTGAAATATGCGATACATCCGGTGGCGGGGAGAATGCCGGGACACATGAATGTATTATTGGCGGAAGCTAATGTGGCCTATACGCAGTTGTATGATATGGAGGATATTAATCCCCAGTTTGAACAGGCTGATGTGGCGTTGGTGATTGGTGCTAATGATGTGGTCAATCCGGCGGCGCGTAGTGATAAAAATAGTCCTATTTATGGGATGCCGATTTTGGAGGTTGATCGCGCAAAGCAAACTATTGTGATTAAGCGCGGTATGAGTGCTGGTTTTGCTGGTGTGGATAATGAGTTGTTTTATAAGGCTAAAACGACGATGTTGTTTGGTAGCGCTAAGGATATGGTGGCTAAGTTGGTTAGTGAGGTGAAGCAGCTTTAAGAGAAACGAACCACGAAGACACGAAGAACACGAAGAAAGAAATAAAGAAAATTAGCTTGCTTTGGGGGTTTGATATTCCCGGAGCAAGTTTTTTATTAGATATCATCTCAATAAAATTAACAATTTTGAGGAATTAGAAGCGCAAATCAATCAAGCATTAAAAAGTCGAATTCCTTTAGGATTAAAAAAACGGTGTTTAAAAATAGCGATTGATTTAAATTTAATTTGTTATTATGGTCAACCAACATCGTCAGAATTACCCTACATATATCGAAGTGAAGCTAAATCTGGTACTAATTCATTTTATGCCTATGCCACTTTATATGTTATTAGTAATAATAAGCGTGTAACTCTAGCAATAAGAGGTGTTCGCCAATTAGATACTAGTGTGGCTTTAATTACTTATTTATTAGCCGAACTTGAATCCCTAAAAATAAATGTAAAAAAACTCTATTTGGATAGGGGATTTTTTAATACTCCTGTAATTATATGGTTACAGGCATTAGATATTCCCTTTCTTATGCCCGCTATCAAGACTGGAAAAAAAGGAGGAATCAAACAATTCCTCAAGGGTAAAAAAAGTTATAAAACTACCTATACCATTACAAGAGATAAAGATGATTTCGTCACATTTGATTTATGGGTTGTCTGTAAATATAGAAAGGGAAAGCATAAAAAGTATGGAGTTCAATATTTTGTTTATGTTGCTTATAAGGTAAAAACAAATTTAAATTACATCTATCAAGATTATCGAAAAAGATTTGGCATTGAAACTAGTTATCGTCTGAAAAATATTTGTCGAATTAAGACGAATAACAAAAATCCAGTCTTGAGATTACTATTCATTGGAATATCCTTTCTTCTAATTAACATCTGGGTGAATCTACTATGGCTCAAAATCAGTCGGAAAAGGAAAGGTAGTAGATTAATTTATCGCACACTTTTTACATTCAAACAGATGTTAGCCTTTTTATCTCAAGCCCTACAGAGGAAATATCAAGTCGTTGAAAGCATTTATATTCCATCCGGTTAGCGTCAAGAAATTATTAACCAGCTAATCATAAGTAATTATTATCTGTTCTTCGCGTCTTCGTGGTTCGTTAAAAAAGGGATGTTGGGAAGTTGAAGGGGTGCGATCGCTATTTGGGGAGGTTGAGGGAGTGCGATCGCTGTTTGGAAAGTTTGGAGGGATGCGATCGCTGTTTGGGGAGTTGAGGGAGTGCGATCACTCTTCCAATATGATTAAACAATACTACGTGGATCAACAACTACAATATCCGAAAAACCCTTAAAATCATCAACATTAAATGTTAATAAATGTGTAATATTATGAGCTACCATAGCCGCAGCTAAACGTGCATCATGCACCTGTTTTCCCATCACTTGATATTTAATAACCAGAGATTCCCACTCAGTAAAAATTTGTGGTGTATCTAACTCCAATATAAATATCTTTTTAAGTTTTTCGCTTTCTTCTTCAGCTTGAGTAATAGATAAACCTAATCCATTTTTATCAAGAGGTCTTGTAGCAACAGCCCAAAATTCAATTATATTTTGTGGAATAATACATAAAAATTCACCTTGCTTTTTGAGCTTTAAAATTGCCCTTTGAGTATCAAGGTGCATGGGACTATTTTTTTGTACTAAACGCAGTAAGATATTAGTATCTACCAGATATTTCATAACATTTCATCTTCTCTGGTATAAATACTATCTCGACTAATAGCCGCATCTGAAAGTGGTGGTGCTACAGCAAAAGCAGAACTATTGATTAAATGCATTAGTGCTGTTTCCCAATCTTCCTCAGTTGTTACTTGAGAAAAAGATTTTTCCTCTTGATTTTTTAAACTATCTTCAATCAAAGATTCAAGATAAGATTCAATTGATAAACCTTGTTTAGTAGCTTGGGTAATCAGACGAGCTTCTATTTCTGGTTTCAATTGTAGCTGTATAGTTTTATATTGTTTCATATTCTTAGATTCTAGTTAATTAATATCAAGTAAAACTTATGATTAACTTGATATATTAAAAGTATATCAGATTTAAGCAGATGTTAATTACACTGTTTTCTTCTTTCTTCCCTTCGCGCTCTTCGTGTCTTCGTGGTTCGTTAAAAAAGGATGTTGGGAAGTTGAGGGAATGCGTAAGCGTTGCGCTGCTGCAAGCAGTTCGCTCTACCATATTGACAATTAACAAATCAGAAGATAATATAAGGGTAGGCATAGCCTGGGGGTAGTCGTATGACTGCCGCATCATAAACCGCTCACGTAGCGGTTTTGTTGTTTTTAGGGACTATCAAAGCAATAATACTTAATTCCCAAAGTAGTAACTTGATCCTGTTGTAACCTACAATCCACAAGCAAGTTAGCATTTTTAAGAGCTAAAAACGCCTGATTATCAGGATTGTCTTTACTCCGAACAACTGGGTACAAACACAAATCAGCAATTTGCATGATCGAATTAGCTTTTGTCTTGCTGTCTATTCCTATTAACAGTTTTGATAAATCATTAGCAGATAAAGGTGAATATTTATCAGATGTTGCAACATTAAAAGATTGACCTTTAGCTCTTAAATCATAAAAATATTGTTTTAGCAGATTATCTTCATTTTTACCTGCTGCTTCAAAATAAACCATTAAACTACCATTATTAATAGCTGCATACTTAGCACTACGTTCTATTAAAATAGAAAATGCACTTTTCATCATCTCCCAAGTATTCTCACCATACTTTTCTAAATAGCGATTGAGATATCCTTGTCGAGATATAACACAAGAATGAACAACTATAGGACAACTAATTATAGTTTGTGTTAAATCTTCCAGAAATTGCTCTTGTTCTACTTTTGATAGTTTACCTAACCAAGCAAAGCCTTTTTTCTTGGAGCGTATTTCGTTACCATGCAAAGGTTGTTCTTGAAGAATACTCCAGCGAGTTTTAAAATCTGATACTAATTGTTTAATTATTTGTTCATCATTCCTTTTAATCAAAACCCCACCCATAGCAAAAATAGGACATTGATCTTTAGGATTTGGTTTGGCACTACCAGATTCATCAATATATATAATAAATTCAATATTATCTTGTTGATTCATTTTTTAATTTTGTTACATTTAATAAATTTCCTAATAGTATTACATATTTAATGGCAAAAAGGGATACTTGACTAGAAAATATAAAATTCGCTCTTTCTTCTCTTCTTCCTTCGTGTTCTTCGCGTCTTCGTGGTTCGTTTAAAAAGAGATGTTGGGAAGTTGAAGGGGTGCGATAGCGAAGCGCTCCGTAGGAATCGCTGTTTGGGAAGTTCAGGGGATGCGATCGCTGTTTGGGAAGTTTGGAGGGATGCGATCGCTGTTTGGGGAGTTGAGGGAGTGCGATCGCTTTTGGTGAGGTTGGAGGGGTGCGATCACTGTTTGAGGATGATGGGATTTAGGAGATAGTGCTATAATTCAAATAATCAAATTCTAGAATAAATTCTATGCCAGTAGAAGCCATTTATGAACAAGGAACATTAAGATTATCACAACCGATAAAACTAGCAGAAGGAAGTAAAGTCCAAGTAATTATCATTCCTCTAGAATCTAATTATCAACAGAAAAAAACATTAGAAATTTTACAAGAGATTGCTGAACTTCCTTTAGAGGGAAAAACAGATCCTTTTGACGGCAAAGATCATGATCAAGTTTTATATTGTCAATAGTTTATGATTTTTGTAGATACGGGTGCTTTGTTTGCTAGTGTTGTTCCTTCAGATTCCAACCATAAAAACGCTATTTTATGGTTAACGAATAATACACATTCTTTAGTAACAACTGATTATGTAATTGATGAAACATTAACTTTATTAAGAGCAAGAGGAGAAACCAAAAGAGAAATTATTTTAGGTGAAGCTTTCTTCTCAGGCAAATTAGCAACTATATATTATTTAACAGAAGAAGATATTCGCTCAACTTGGCAGATTTTTCGTGATTATTCTGACAAAGAATGGAGTTTCACAGATTGTAGTAGTAAAGTTGTCATGAACAAGTTAGATATTATCCAAGCATTTTCATTTGATTATCATTTTCGTCAATTTGGTGTTTTTCAAGTCGTTCCGTAATGTATCGTTTTTCTTTTGTCTCTGGATAGCGATCGCTGTTTGGGAAGTTGAGGGGGTGCGATAGCGTAAGCGCTGACTTGTCAGTTCGCTGTTTGGGGAGTTGAAGGGGTGCGATCACTTTTGGGAAGTGGAGGGAGTGCGATCGCTTTTGGTGAGGTTGAAGGGATGCGATCGCTATTTCTCTGTGTCCTCTGTGTCCTCTGTGTCTCTGTGGTTCGTTAAAAAAGGATGTTGGGAAAGTTGAAGGGGTGCGATCGCTTTTGGTGAGGTTGGAGGGGTGCGATAGCGCAAGTGCTGACTTGTCAGTTCGCTGTTTGAGAAGTTGAAGGGATGCGATCGCTAAAAAACTTAAATTTTGTACAATTTGTCAAAAACAGACAAATAATCTATAATCTTATGTAACCCTATAAATTTTGCGAGGTGCTATGTCTGTCATCAGTGCAAGTGAAGCGCGCGCTAATTTTCCCGATATTATGAACCGTGCAGAATATCGTGGAGAAAGAATTTTAATTCAGCGTCATGGTAAAGCTGCGGTAGCGATAATTAGTATTGAAGATTTAAAACTATTAGAAGCAATAGAAGATGCAATAGATTCAGCTAAACTACGACGTGCAATAGAAGAAAACGAAGGATTTACCACTATAGAAGAAATCATAGCTAAATATCCCAATGAGTGAACGTTATACATTGAGGATTGCTAAAACTGCGGAAAAAGACTTATTAGACTTACGGCCAAAACAATATAAACAAGTTGTATCAAAAATTCTCTCGCTTCAGGGTCATCCTCGTCCTCAAGACTATGCAGCTTTAAAAGGTTATCAAGGTGGTTATCGTATTGATCAGGGTGAATACAGAATTTTATATACCATTGATGACGATAATAAATTAGTTGATGTTTTTCGAGTTGGTAAACGTAATGATGATGAAGTTTATAAGAATTTGTAACTTGATCGCTATTTGGGAGGTTGAAGGGGTGCGATAGCGTTCGCGGTAGCGTCTCGAAGAGATAGCGCGACCTAGGAATTGCTGTTTGGGAGGTTGAAGGGGTGCGATAGCGAAATTAATCTAAATCTCCTTTAGTCAAACCAGCATCTTTCAAAATACTTTTCAGTGTACCCGTACCCGTAGGATGAATTTTTACAATACGCTAAAAGCATTAATTTAACCCTGATTCAAGAATTTGTAATTGGTGAAAATTCCCGAATTCATAATGCTCCCGAACAATGCCAATATTGGGGATTTTTGTTTCATGTATAATGAAAATTTTCAGCATAAATTTCGTTGGAAGCAGATATTTTCCCACTTATTAATCATTATTAAGAAACTTGGATTTTAATTCTTCTAATTCTTTATCTATAGGATTATTGCTAGGAGATTGTGGTTGAGAATTAACGTTTTTGGGTTGAACATTACCACCTGTAAATTGAGTTTTTAGTTCTTGTAATTCTTTCTCAATTTGACTGGAAGTTTTCACCAAAGCAGGAGGTGGAGATATGGGTGGAGTTATTTGTTTGGGGGGTAAAGATGATGATTGAAATTTCAAATCTTTGATCACTTCATCAACTGTTTGATAGCGGTGACTGGGGATGGTTTCTACCATTTTGTTAATGATTCGACTCAATTCTTGACTCACAGGAGTTTTTAGATATTGTCCCCATATCCAAGCTGCGTTATGGGTATCGTAGGAGTCGAAAGGCGATCGCTCTGTTAACAGATTGATACAAGTTACCCCTAAACTATAGATATCACTGGCGAAAAGTGCCTTCCCACGTATTTGTTCTGGAGCGACATACTCAGGACTACCTATGCTTGTTCCCGTGCGATTTAGGGCTGTTCCTGTGGCGGATTTGGCGGCTCCAAAATCAACTATAACTAATTTGCGATCGCTATGACGACGAATAATATTTTCTGGTTTAATATCTCGGTGTATAACTTGTTTACCATGACAAAATTGCAGCACTGACAATAAATCATTCAGTAATTGCCGAATTTGCGTTTCATTGAAGGCCCCATTTTGTTCTAGTTCTTGGTATAAATTTAGTCCATCAATAAATTCCTGAACCAAATACTTTCTGTCATCTTGGCTACAATATGCCAACAGAGCAGGAATTTGGGAATGTTGTCCCAAGTCATCCAACTGTATAGCCTCTTGCTTAAATAACTCTATAGCCTTTTGTACCGTATTTGTCCCCTGAGCTTGGGGAAAAAATTGCTTAATTACACAGGGTGGCTTTGAGGGTTTATCCTCATCTACAGCTAGAAAGGTTCTCCCAAAACCACCTTGTCCGATGGGTTTGATAGCACGGTAGCGTTCTTTTAGGAGTAATTTTGTGCCACAGGTTTGACAAAACTTAACATTATCAGTGTTTTCTGGCTGAGAACAATGGGGATTGAGACAATAACTCATAATTAGGAGTTAGGAGTTAGGAGTTAGGAGTTAGGAGTTAGGAGTTAGGAGTCAGGAGTCAGGAGGAGGAAGAAGAAGGAGAATATAGTAGGAATAGTCTCAAATCGGGGAAAGTGATAGGTAAATGAACGGTTTCAAAGCGTATTCCTTGCACCTGATTCATCTTTTTTAACCCAGAACTTTTTAATATATCTAGGTTTTTGGTTTATATGGCGATCGCTACGCTATCAGCAAGCCATAATCAAAATAAATGATACTTATCCTTATTGTGGCTTGTGCTTTGCAAAAAAGTAGTTATGAATTTCAATACCTTAGCTCACAAGAGATTATTACCCCCCCTCATTCTCTTCTGACTTCTGAATGGGCGCAGGCCTTGCGCCCCTACTTCCTGAATCAATAGCGCCCTACCCTTAATATCAACACAAAACCGTTAAAATAGTACCAAATCAGAAAAACTGTAAAATTTGGATATGACCACAGCCACACCCGTAAAAACTGAATATGAAGCGATTATTGGTTTAGAAACCCATTGTCAACTCAGCACCAATACCAAAATTTTCTCCAACAGTTCCACAGCTTTTGGTGCTGACCCCAATACTAATATTGACCCTGTGTGCATGGGTTTACCAGGAGTTTTACCCGTACTTAACGCCAAAGTTCTCGAATACGCCGTGAAAACTGGTTTGGCTTTGAATTGTCAAATCGCTCGGTATAGTAAATTTGACCGCAAACAATATTTTTATCCTGATTTACCCAAAAATTACCAAATTTCTCAATATGATTTACCCATAGCTGAACATGGTTGGATAGAAATTGAATTGGTAGATGAAGCGGGAAACCCCAGCCGCAAACGCATTGGGATTACTCGTTTACACATGGAAGAGGATGCGGGAAAACTCGTCCACGCAGGGAGTGAAAGACTTTCTGGTTCTACCTATTCCCTCGTAGATTATAACCGTGCGGGGATTCCCTTGGTGGAAATTGTTTCTGAACCAGATTTGCGGACAGGACAAGAAGCGGCTGAATATGCCCAAGAACTGCGGCGGATTGTGCGCTATCTTGGTGTCAGTGATGGGAATATGCAAGAAGGATCTCTGCGTTGTGATGTGAATATTTCTGTCCGTCCGGTGGGACGTGAGCAATTTGGCACTAAGGTAGAAATTAAGAATATGAACTCCTTTAGTGCGATTCAAAAAGCGATTGATTATGAAATTGAGCGCCAAATCGCGGCTATTGAATCAGGAGAAAAGATTGTTCAAGAAACTCGGCTTTGGGAAGAAGGTTCACAACGTACCAGCAGTATGCGAGTGAAAGAAGGTTCTAGTGATTATCGTTATTTTCCTGAACCTGATTTAGCGCCCATTGAAGTCACCCAAACAGAATTGGATTCATGGTTAAGTGAATTACCCCAACTACCGGCGAGCAAACGCCATTATTATGAAAATGATTTGGGACTTTCGGCTTATGATGCGCGAGTCTTAACTGAGGATAAACCAGTTGCGGACTATTTTGAAAGTGCAATCTCTAAAGGTGCAAATCCCAAATCTGCGGCTAACTGGATTACTCAAGATATCGCTGGGTACTTAAACAAACAAAAACTCACCATTTCCGAAATTAAACTGACTGCTGTTAACCTAGCTGATGTGATTACTCGCATTGAAAATGGGAAAATCAGCAACGCTCAAGCTAAGGAAAAACTCACAGATTTACTCAATGGTGTTTCCCCAGAAGAAGCCTTTGCTGGTCAAGAACTGATTTCAGATCGTACCATTCTTGAACCTATCATTGATGAAATCATCGCCGCTAATGCTCAACAAGTCGAAAAATACCGCAAAGGTAACACCAACCTCAAAGGCTTTTTCGTGGGACAAGTCCTGAAAAAAACCGATAAACGCGCAGAACCCAAACTCACCAATCAATTGGTAGAAGAGAAACTCAATGCACCAATGTAGGGTAACACCCCCATCCTGAGAATGATATAATGTGACAATAAGACGCAACTTGATTATCGGGAGAGCTAGTTTAAATTGGCTCTCTTTCTTTTTAGAGGCAATGGGTAATGGTAATGGGTAATGGTAATAGGGAACAACTGACAACTGACAACTGACAAAAATAAAAAATAGGGGGTTTGACCCCTTGGTGCTAGAATCATATAATGTGCTAAGTAGATGCACCCTGATGATTTTAGAGAGCTATCCAAGTGGCTCTCTTTTATTTGTTTTAGGTTTAATTTTCGTGATTAAAAAAAGATTGTCATCAACAGATAAACTCACTTATAGACATAAATACTGGACGCTGATATCAAACCAGAGGCGGAAAGTAATTGAGCAGCAAACGCGATATAGATAATTGTGAGCAAAAATATGGCAGATTGGCAAATAATTACTGGTGGTGTGACAGCAGCGCGGGGGTATAAAGCAGCGGGAATTACAGCGGGACTAAAAGCTTCGGGATTACCAGATTTAGCCTTAATTGTATCAGATGTGGAGGCGATCGCTGCTGGTGTATTTACCACTAGCCAAGTTAAAGCAGCTTGTGTAGATTACTGTCGTCAAGTATTACAAGGGAAACATAGCGCTAGAGCCATCCTTTGCAATGCAGGACAAGCCAACGCCGCAACAGGTGAACAAGGCATTAAAGATGCTCAAGAATGTGCAGACTTGTTAGGTCAAGAATTGGGTATTAACCCAGAATCCATTTTATTAGCTTCCACCGGCGTAATTGGTCAACGGATTAAAATGGATATTTTGCGGGGTGGTATCCCCAAAGTAGTTGCAGAACTATCAGAAACAGGTTCAGACGCAGCCGCAGGAGCAATTGTGACTACAGATTTAATCACCAAATCCATCGCCTTAGAAACCATTATCCATGACCGTCCAGTGCGAATTGGTGGTATTGCTAAAGGTTCAGGAATGATTCACCCCAACATGGCGACAATGTTAGCCTTTGTTACCTGTGATGCGGCGGTCTCTTCGACGCTTTGGCAACAAATGTTAACCAGAGCCGCAGATAGAAGCTTCAATTCTATCACCGTCGACGGTGACACAAGTACAAATGATTGTTTAATTGCTTTAGCAAATGGTCAATCTCGCACCCCAGCAATTACCGAAATGGGGGCAGAAGCCCAGAATCTAGAAGCTATGTTAACTTATGTATGCCAGCATTTAGCGAAAGCGATCGCTCGTGATGGTGAAGGGGCAACTTGTTTAATAGAAGTCCAAGTCAGTGGCGCTCAAGATGAATTATCAGCCCGTCAAATCGCCAAAACCATTGCAGGTTCATCTTTAGTCAAAGCCGCCATTTTTGGTCATGATCCCAATTGGGGACGGATAGCGGCTGCTGCCGGTCGCGCTGGAGTCCGATTTGAACAAGAAAACCTCTCTGTTAAATTAGGGGATATTTTACTATTTGAAACTGGTCAACCTTTACCTTTTGATAAAGCCGCAGCTAGTGCATATTTGAAAGCAGCAGCTAATGGTCAATATCTGCAATCAGACACCGTGTTAATTTCCGTCGGTGTTGGTAATGGTCATGGCACAGGTCAGGCTTGGGGTTGTGACTTGAGTTATGATTATGTGAAAATTAACGCTGAGTATACAACCTAAAAAATCGGCGTTGCTGCTTAACTTCTAGTTGCAACGCCAATAGTTCTTAATCTGAGTTGAGGTTTGACAATGCCGCTATAATATTTTTATTGTCACCAATACTCAACACCCATGATTCAAACTTTATCTAAAGTTACTACCTTTGAAGAATTTGTCGCTGGGCTTCCTGAAAATACCGGGGTACGTTACGAACTACATAATGGGAATATCATTGAAATGGCACAACCAGTAGGAGAACACGAAGAATCAAAAGGGTTTTTAACGATCAAGCTAAGTGGTATAATTGAGCGGTTAGAACTTCCCTATTTAATTCCCAACCAAGTTCTGGTTAGACCAGAAGGTAAAGATTCTGGTTATTTTCCAGATGTGTTAGTGCTAAATCGTGAAAATCTAGTAAACGAAAAATTATGGAAAAAAGAATCTATCCTGAGTAATGGTGCATCTATACCTTTGGTGATTGAAATTGTCTCAACTAATTGGCGTGATGATTACCATTTGAAATATGCTGATTATGAGGAAATGGGAATTTCTGAATATTGGATTGTAGATTATGCAGCTTTAGGTGGAAGAAATTTTATTGGTAATCCTAAACAACCGACAATCTCTGTTTGTAATTTGGTTGATGGAGAATATCAAATTAGTAAGTTTAGAGATCATGAACGGATTATTTCCCAAACTTTTCCTGGATTAGATCTTACAGCAAATCAAATTTTTCAAGCTTCTGTATAATAAAATCATAAATTATGAATAAATTTTTCCATCACATAAGTAGTTTGGCGTTGAAAATTGTTGTTATAGCAAGGCAATAGGCAATAGTAAAGAAGTTTTCAGCGATTTTACGTTTCTTTACAAAGTTTGGTTTTATTGTGTTCCCCTACTTAGATTGATTATTGGGTAAGAAAACTTCCGTTAAGTCGCACGGTTTACGTACCATAAATTAACTTATTTGTCAACAGTACATTTTTCTCCCAGTCAACTTCCATAATTTCTTGGCTAATTTTTGTCTAAATTTCTCTCAAAAATTGCTGCTAATTTATGAAGTTTTGTATTATTTCTAGATATTGATTTCTGAAACGACTATAAATAAAGGATTTTGAGGATAATATTGTCAGACAGACATAAAATTGACAATATAAACCGAATTATGAAAATCTTGATGATTATAGCAAACCGCCAAAAGTATTGCAAGCCCGTTACTAAATAAAAATAATTCTCAATTAATTATTAAGAAAATCTAAACTTGAATTGTAATGAGTTATGAATATTAAAAGTATTATTATATTTTTATAAGTTTTAATTATAATTTATTCCTAAAATAGCTTTAGAGACTTCCAAATAAAAATATGTCCCAAAACTAACGCAAAAACTCTCTCTATTTCTTCTCTCTCTGTGTTCTCTGTGCCTCTGTACTTCTTTTGTTCATTTATTGGGATAATTTTTTTCTTGGAAGTTCCTTAGCGGAATTTGATGTCTATATCATGTAACACCAAAAATCAATAACTGGAAATTTTACTCTGGAGCGACTCTGCGTGAGGTAAAATTGTACTCTTAAACAGCAACGCCGGCTTTCGTAAATTTCCAATCAAAGGTGTATTTTATGCGGTTACGCTCAATGCAGTTAATTTTTATAGCTGGGCTAATGGGGTTACTTTCCTGGATATGGACACCCACAGCCCTAGCATTAACACAGATTAAATTATCTGATATTTCCTATCACGAATGTCCATCAGAACTGTCCAGTGGAATAGTAGGTAGTAGCGGTTCAAATACTGCCAGTTGCTTCATCGTTACAGGTAAAGCGGAAAACAGCACCCGCAAAACTGTTTATGATGCGGATATTTTTGGGCGTATATATGATGCTAATGGTGACTCAACCTTACAAAATCGGACTCGTCTGGGTTTAATCGCCGAAGTTTCTCCCGGAGTTAGCGATTTTGAATTTAGAATCACAGTCCCCAGTAATCAGCCTTTACCATTACAACTTAAACAATTTAAAGCTGCTGGATTTAGTGGAAGAGTCAGAAGATAAGAGTTGTAGAGACGTTCCTGGGAACGTCCTTACATTGAAAATCGTAAGTTGGGGCTTAAAATCCTTGTACCAAGGTGGCACGAGCTAAACTATCTAAAATACCACCAACTATGTTCAATGCCAAAAATGCCAGGATAGGGGAGAAATCCATCCCACCCAAGGGGGGAATTATGGAACGAAATAGATTGAGGTAGGGATCACTAATTTGGCTTAAAGCTGCAAATGGTTGATTAGACCATTCAATGGTGGGAAACCAAGTCAACAAGACTCGAATAATCAGCAAATAGCTGTAAAGAGAGACAAAGGTAGCTAGAGTTGTAATTAGTAAATTCATGGATGGGTAACTTTCCTGTTAAATGTCAAACATAGATTCTTGATTGATTTTAATTTAGCTCACGTCCCATTGTGTAGCCAATCAATATAACAAAGGGAAAGCTTAAGAATGCTCATTAACTTCCTGGGATGAGTTGCTGTTGACATTACCTAATTGCTTCCGCACATCATCAATTGTGGCATTAAGTTGGGCAATTTTATCTTCGAGCGATCGCCTGGTTGCTTCTATTTCCAAACTTTCATGACCAGAAGCCCTCATCTGCCGCTTTTTAGTCCCTGTCTGTCCATCATTTTCCCCAGCAGTTAACCCTTCATGCTCTTCATTTGCAAACTTAGCATCTAAGCGCGAAGTAATCACCGCCCCTAAAATACCACCAACTACACCCCCAATCAATGACCCCAATAACAAACCACTAGCAAAACCATCTTGCTGACTCATATTTTTTACCGTTTTCTCGAAAATAAGCAACTTTGACCGTACTTTAGCTATTTTCCGTCCTTAGCGGCATCCTAGCTCAAGTTCCAAAAATGCGATCTCCCGCATCCCCTAATCCTGGGACAATATACCCCCGATCATCAAGCGTTTCATCAATAGTAGCGGTGTAAACGATTAAGCCAGGATAGACAGCAGCCAATTTTTTCAACGCTGGGGGAGCAACAACTACAGATATAATCCGAATTAACGCCGGATCAACACCTCTTTGGGTCAATTCATCCATTACTGCCATTATAGAGCCTCCAGTAGCCAACATCGGCTCAGTAATTAAAACCCGCGTTTCGGGGGCAAATTTTTCGGGTAATTTATTTAAATAACAAGTAGGTTCCAGAGTTTCTTCATTTCGCGCCAAGCCAAAATGGTAAATTGATGCCAAAGGTAGTACACCCTGCGCTCCCTCTAACAAGCCTAAACCAGCCCGTAAAATCGGCACAACAGCCACAGGTATCTGAGGATTAATAAAAGTGGCTACACAGGTCGTCAGAGGCGTTTGCACCGTTGTTTCTTGAGTCGGCAACCACTCCCTAGCAGCCTCATACGTTAGCCATCTACCCAACTCAGTAATAGCAGAACGGAATAATACAGATGGTGTAGCTACATCACGAGCAACTCCCAACCAGTGCTGAATTAAAGGATGAGGTGGAACATAAACACGGAGTTGTTGCGTCATAGCTAGAAAATGGCGGCTGGATAATTGTCTTTTTACTGCAACATCATAGCAGAATTCAGGAGTCAGGAGTTAGGAGTCAGGAGTCAGGAGAAAGAAGAAAGCAGGACTTACGCAATTGGCACAAGCGATTCCTAGGTCGCGCTTCCCTATCGCCCAGAGACAGGGAAGCAATGAGTATTGAATAGTATATAAGTATTATTTACTCGGAACATCCCAAAAAATTCAAAGAGTTCCCCGCTGACATCAAGTACAATTTACTGTCTAATTATTTAATTCAGCAACTAAAACGTCCAGATGTTCAAATGTATTTGGTCTGATTTAAAATGACCACTTCCTTCTATAACGATCGCTTGTGCCAGTTGCGTAAGTCCTGCTGGTGTTATTTTAAAATCATCAACATTGCGAGTAACTAATGAAGAGATATTATCTTCGGCAGATTCCTTATCTATAAAACGTAATCTCTCAAATAAAGGCAGTTCTTTTTTTGTTGCTGCAAGTAATTGGATAATGTTTTAATAACTGCTGACCACTGATAGCTGAATGCTTACCTTATGCTTAAATTAACAATTGCCCAGAAACTATCCCAGCTAGTCCACGTCATCTCACATATCACATATTATAGGCAATCTTATCATGAGTCGTTCTATCCGTTGGCAATCTAGCACCGCTGCACTCATGGCTATAGCTATTACCACAGGTGCAGCTACCCCTTTACTATCCTTTAGTCCGGTTATGGCACAAGGATACAATCTCAATCAATCACGGACAATTAGTATTCGCTCTGGTGCGACTTTACCTGTTATTTACGAAAAAGAGAAGGTTATTGTCAAACCGGGTGAAACATTGGCTTTAACTCTGAAAATAGCTGACAATGTTACTGATAGTAACAGAAATATTTTAATTCCTGCTAATAGTGAGGTTATTGGGGAATTACAACCAGTAAGATTAAATACTCGATCTACCAATAATAATCAGCAAGGTGTTCGTTTTGTAGCCAGAGAATTAGTATTTCCTTCTGGACAACGACAACAGATTTATGCTAACTCTAAAACTATCACCCAAACAGAAACAATTACTAAGGGAGCAAGCACTGGACAAATATTAACTGATGCTGCGATTGGTGCGGGTGCTGCTAGTCTGATTTCATTGGTGACTGGTAACAAGAAAATTGAAGTTTTAGAACCTGTAGGTGGTGCAGCAGCGGGGGCTTTAGCTAGTATACTATTACGGAAACCAAAAGCTGCTGTTTTTGTGCTAAGACCAGAACAGGATTTAGATATTACGCTGACTTCAACTTTAGTGATAACTCGTTAATAGACTGGATTTCATGATACAAGTAATAAGGCGATTTTATGCTGAATCATGGTAAGCGATCGCTTTATTTTTATAAATGTCTATGTTCTTAGCAACAAAAAAAAGACATGAGCAGATAGTTACTTTGAAGAATTTACAATCAAAAACAGCATTATTTATGGCTTTAGGTATCACATCTACTGCCACTTTACCTTTAATTATAGCAAATCAAGTTTTTGCTCAAACCTCTTTTACTGATGTTCAATCTAGCTACTGGGCATCACAATTTATTCAAGAATTATCAAGACGAGGTATTATTGCTGGTTTTCCTGATGGTAGTTTTCGTGCCGAAGAGGCAGTAACCCGCGCTCAATTTGCGGCTATGCTCAATAAGGCTTTTAATAAATGGGAAAAATAGTGTTGATTTAATCCTGATTGAACCTAATACGGATTTAAAATTAACAATAAGTCAAGACTTGCAAATTCCTTGAAGATATGTTTTAAAAATGATTGTGATTAGTTAGTGTCAAATTCTTACTTAAAATCATAAATTCCTGTCAGCTAATTAACGGCCAGCAACCAAATTATAAAGGTAGTTCCTGGGGCATAAGGTGATGTGATGACTGAGTTGATTGCCGGACTAAAAACCTCGATGTTTCCGTGCATTTCTACTATTAACTGTTTAGCAATGGCGATTCCTAGGCCAGTTCCCGGAATTTCTGTTTTTGCCTGTACACCTCGGTAATGTCTTTCTCCTAGATGTTTTAAGTCTTCTGGAGGAATACCTGGACCTGTATCACTAATAGCAATACCTTGTAAATTTCCTTTTTGTTGCCCACATTGGACTAATATCTTACCTCCAGATGGCGTATATTTTAAAGCGTTATCCAGGATGTTACTCAAGACTTCTTGTAAGGCTTTCTCATTGACTATTGCTAAGGGTAAGTGAGGAGAAATTTCTGTGATTAATTGTAAATTTCTTTCTTGAGCAATGGCTTGTGCAGATATTAATAAAGGTGCTAATAAATCTACTAAGAAACAATTAGTTAATTGTTCTCCTGTTCCGGGTAATAATAACGCAGGTTTAGCTGCTTTTTGCACATTTGCGTTAATAACTACTTTTGATTCTGGTAGAGGTAAAGGTTCTAAATCTGCTGTATTTAAATCAATTACTTGATCAAATTGTTTTAATAGTTCTTGTAAGCGATCGCTCTCCCGGACTATACTGGTGGCGACTTCCCGATTAGGATCAACCGGTAGCATTCGTTTAAATAGTAATTTCCCAAAGGTGCGGACAGCAGTTAAGGGGTTACGAAATTGATGTAAGAGATTATCTAATAAATCCCGTTGTCTCTCTTGGAGAATTTGTTCCTGCTGGAGTTGATGTTGCAACCATGCCTGGCGCTGGTCTAAAATGCAAGCGATCGCTAAAGTCTTAGCAATGCGTTCAATCTCCCTTTCCTCGCGTTCATTCCATTCCCTATCTTCCCTCGCCGTCACCAATAACCCCATCATCACACCTTCATAAATCAAAGGTAAAACAATTTGGTTATGACTAAGCAAATATTCATCTTGTGCATTGTGTAAATTTTGTTTTCCTGTTGCTGCCGATTCCGCTGATTCATGGGAGGATATTGGAGTCGGTTTTAACAATCTCATTTGCTGATTGGGTAACGATAAAACATTAGCTAACTTTACAGGATAACCTTCCCCCACTTCACTATATTCATCACTGGAATTTAATGCTATAGTCTCTGGATACACCATTACCGGAATTAGTTGCGCCTCCCCTGTAGATTTTTCTACTAGTTCTTGTGTCAAATAAACAACAGTAAAGCCTGCTCCCATCCCTTGGGTTAGCAGATCCATTTGCTCTCGACATAGAGCAAGAAAATCAGAACTGGCAGACATTAGCATGAGTTCAGGAATCTAGAAGGAGTCAGGAAGAACGAAGAAGGAACAAGGAAATTATCCAGTCCCCAGTCCCCAATCAAGGTTTATAGCTATCTAGTTTAGTCTGGTAATGGATGATTGGTAAGGAGTAATGGCTGAAAAGTCAGCAATTTTTTTAATTTTTAATTCTTCATTTTTCAGAGTTTTCCCCCAGTTGTATCAAAACATTAAAAACTCTTGATTTTTTAAGATAGAACTTATATGATGACGACGGATTTTGTAGCCATAACTACAGTCTATAGCTTGAAACAGGAGGACAATAGGTTGGCAAGGAGACGCAAGCGGAAGAGCCGTCGTAGGCAGGAAGGACGGCGCATACTTGAGCATATCCCTCAGTACAGCATTGAAAGTGGCGAAGATAAGCCTGTGACAGCAGCAAGAAAGTTCATTCAAGCTGAAGGTATTTTGCCACCTGCGCTGCTACTAGTAAAACGCAATGAACATACAACGGACCGTTATTTCTGGGCGGAAAAAGGTCTGTTTGGCGCTCAATACGTAGAAGAGAATCATTTTTTGTTCCCTAGTCTCAGGATTTTAGAATCACCAACAGCACCAGCGCCAGAACCTGTCGCTGTTGCTGTTGCTAGTAACTAAACAACAAATGACCATCATATCTTGTAAATGTGACTTCTGAATCTGTGAATAATTAACTGGCAATTGTTACCAGTTTGTTCAAAAATTTCATTTTTTTTAATTTTTTGGTTGAAATTGCCAGTCAGGTTTAAATACATTCTCTCAAGTCATGGCATAATTAATCCTTCATTAATCTACAACAGATTAGATGAATCAGTTTGTTATCAGCTTATACAAAAGAGAATAGCGACAGAGCCAAGGTCATCCAAAAAACGAAGCATGAATTATTTATGCTCTCACTAATTTGGACTACTATCAAACTCTGTCCGCCAATTTAAATTTTTCCTCATGACATACCAAGCATCAGGAAGATTAACGGCACTAGCAGAATTTTCTCTTCTCCCCTACTGCTGATTTCCTCAAAACTTGAGTCAGAAGCCTACATGAATGTAGATAATGCTAGTTTTCACCCCCAAAATCAATCAAGTGTCCAGCGTCTTTAGCTGTAATGCCCTTTGTAACTCAGCCAGTTCATCTCTATGGGCAGTTACAGTGATTGTACTTGAGAAGTTTTGCCCACTTGGGATATTTTCCATCTTGAGTGACACCTTCTCAAGTCTTCCAGATTTTTTCCAGTACAATAATCCACTTAAAGGCGAAAACAGGATTATTACTAGAAAAAATTGGCCAAAATCGGGCAAAAGCATTGATAGAACCAACGCCAAACAACCCAAACCTACGGCTGCTAATATAGTCAAAAATATAGCTAGAAACCAGCTAGGGCTAACCAATCCTTCAAAAGTGACTTGATTTTTAGCAGAATCTACCGCTGAAACTCGATAAGCACGAGAGCGAAAATACTCCTTTAATGCAGCCATTAATGTATTCTCATCCTGTTCTGAAGTCAATTGCATCACTTCTGTACGATCCTTAGTCGAAGCGCGTATAAAGAAAAATAATCCAACTGATAACAGAAAAGTTAAGAGGAACGTAGATTGAGAAACAGTAGAATTCATAACTAATTTTTACGTCTGAAATTTTCAGTAGACTTAACCCATTATCAATTATTCTGGAAATAGGTAACAGCTAACAAACAACAAACGGAAGTTGTTCTTAATTTTTAAGTTTTAATTTTTATATGACGCAAAACTCCGAAACACCATCATATAACCTTCGGGCTATAGCCCAACAATTTCGCCTAGCAGGTTGGATTAGTTTATGGATTCAGTTGGTATTAGGTGTAATTTCTGGAATAATTGTCTTGTTATTTGGCATTTTTAGTCAAAAAGCAGGTAGCCCCAGTAACAATCCAGGAACGGGCTTTGGCGTGTTTTTAGCAATTTGTGGCATACTTCTGTTGGGTGCTGGTATTTACTTAGCTTATCGCTACACTAGAATTGGCAAGAAATTAGAATCCCCTAATCCCACTAATCGCCCTCGTAAGGTGGAAACTGTGCAGGTATTACGTTTAGGTCTATGGATAAATTTAGGGGGAATATTAGTCACTTTATTGGGAGCGCAAGCGATCGTTGGTACACTAGTAGCCAGGTCTATATCTCCTCAAGCAGTAACTACTCAATTATTTGACCCGACTCGGATTATTAGCGGATTGGATATGCTTATAGTCCAGGCAAATACAAACACCGTATCAGCGCATTTTGCTGGGTTATTGGCATCCTTGTGGTTAATAAATCGGATTAATAAACCATAATTGACAGTGCTTGTAGTATCTTAATCCCTGAAAACAGGTAATTCTAAAATAAATCCTGGTAAAACATTTTCTCCCGATAAACTTGTCGGTAATGATACTATTTCTACAGACTGATTTTGACGGTAAATTTCTACTTGTTGATTTTGAGGATCAATTAACCAACCTAAACGTAAACCACTATTAAGATATTCCTGCATTTTCTCCTGTAATTGACTTAAAGAATCTGTACGAGAACGCAATTCTATGACAAAATCAGGACAAATTTTAGCAAATTTTTCTTTTTCTTTAATGGTTAAAGATTCCCAACGTTCATTAGCAATCCAAGCCACATCAGGAGAACGTTTACCACCATTAGGTAGAGTAAAAACAGTAGAAGAACTAAATACTTTTCCGAGTTTGGTTTGAAGATTCCATAACCAAACATAACCATTAAAATCTGACTCTCTATTACCACTAATTGCACCAACTGGAGGCATAATTATCAATTCTCCCTTAGCAGTTTGTTCAAGTTTCCAATCTTCATTGATTTGACATAGTTGATAAAACTGTTCATCACTTAACTCTACATTTTTGATATTTAAAATAACTGATTGAGTTGTCATCATTGCTGAAAACTCCTTAACGCTTAGGTAATGGAGAAGAGTATCTGAACTAATTATCAACTATATTTTGTAGATTTGCTACTGATTATAATTAAACGCAGATAAACGCAGATAAACACAGATAGGAAACATGGCATTAGTGGTATATAGGGTTTAGCATTGTTAAGCCCCTACACTTAATCACCTCAATCAAGTACAATTGACAAAACTTAACGAAATTCACCAATGCTGGATATTAAACAAATTAGAGAAAATCCCCAATTAGTACAAGAAAAGTTGAATACTCGTAGTGGTAAATACGAGATTCAGCCTATATTAGATTTGAGCCAACAACAACGGGAACTGGAAGTCAAACGCAACGAACTCCAAGCCCGCAGTAATGAAATTGGTAAACTGGTGGGACAAAAGGTAAGATCTGGTGTTAATCCTCAAGATGAGTCAATTCTGGCTTTAAAAGAAGAAGGAAACAGCCTCAAAATCACATTAAGCTCATTAGAACCCCAGGAAAAAGAATTAAAAGCCCAAATTCACCAATTACTCTTAGCACTTCCGAATTTACCCAGTGATTCTACCCCCATTGGTACAAGTGAAGATGATAACCAAGAAGTGAAAACATGGGGAGATGAATATAAACCCGAAAATCCCAACATTGTCCCCCATTGGGAAATCGGCGAAAAGTTGGGAATTTTGAATTTTGAAAGAGCGGTAAAAATTGCCCAAACTCGGTTTGTAAGTTTGATAGGTGCAGGTGCTGCTTTAGAAAGAGCATTAATCCAATTTATGCTTTCTAAACATATTGAAAATGGCTATATAGAAGTTAGTCCACCGTTGTTAGTTAATACTGATTCTTTAACGGGAACAGGACAATTACCCAAGTTTGCAGAGGACAGTTTTAAATGTGCAGAAGATGATTTGTGGTTAATTCCTACTGCGGAAGTTCCTGTCACTAATTTTTATCGAGAGGAAATTATCAACGCGGAAGAATTACCAATTTATCATACTGCATATACGCCATGTTTTCGGCGGGAAGCGGGAAGTTATGGCCGGGATATGCGGGGTTTAATTCGGTTACATCAATTCAATAAAGTTGAGTTGGTGAAATTAGTAAAACCGGAAAGTTCTTTTGATGAATTGGAGACGTTGCTAGTCAGTGCAGAGAGTATTTTACAGGCTTTAAAATTGCCTTATCGGGTGATTAATTTATGTACTGCTGATTTAGGTTTTTCGGCAACAAAAACCTATGATTTAGAGGTATGGTTGCCTTCTGCTGGCAAGTATCGGGAGATTTCTAGTTGTTCTAATTGTGTTGATTTTCAAGCGAGAAGGGCGGATATTCGCTTTAAGGAAGCTGGTAAGAAAGGAACGCAGTTTGTGCATACTTTAAATGGTTCTGGTTTGGCTGTAGGTAGGACTATGGCGGCGATTTTGGAGAATTATCAGCAAGCTGACGGGACGATTAAAGTACCGGAGGTTTTGCAGGTTTATTTGGGTAGGGAGGTTTTGTAGATATTTTATCTATCTGAAATTCTGTATAATTATTTATTGTCAATAGTGGTTATACAGAATTTTTTGTCTATATATTTTGTTAGGATGTTGCTATAATCAGTAGGCGTATATCTTAATTAAAAAACCGCTACAAATTGGAGTAACTATAATGTCAGTTAATCGCCCATATCGGAGAAGTTATCGTCAATTTGTGGATGACCATTACACTGAGGGTGGACGTTCTCAGTACATAGTCCATTCCAAATTTGCTCAATCTCCTAAAAATTATATTCGTGGATTTCTTCTCTTACAAAATGATCTGCAAGAACTCTTTGATTATATTGAACCATCAGACCAAAATCTAGAATGCTTTTCATATAGAATTCATGCTCTTTTGGTTCGAGCGTGTATAGAGGTGGAAGCAAATTTTAAGGCCATTCTTAGAGAAAATGGATACAGTAGAAGTTGTATGAATATTAAAAACGACTACTATAAAATTAATAAAACGCATCTACTTTCTTCTTATGAGGTAGAAGTTCCTTACTGGAAGGGACAACACAAGATACGAAAACCTTTTTCATCTTGGTTATCAACGAATTATAATCCTCTATCTTGGTATCAAGCTTACAATAACACCAAACATGATCGGCATTCTAATTTTGAACAAGCAAATTTCGAGAATCTAATAGATGCCTGTTGTGGTCTGCTTGTACTTTTATCATCACAGTTTGGAACTGAGGACTTTTCTCCAGGAAGTGCTTTCTTAGCTTTAGAATCTTCAAAAGATACTATTGGTAGTTACTTTAAGGTTACGTTTCCGGAAAACTTTCCGCCAGAATTACGATACGATTTTAATTGGCAAGATTTAAAAGATCAAGACGATCCTTTTTTAGAATGTAATTATTAAATCTTGTAGGGTGTGTTAATAAAATGTAATGCACCTCTTTCTATTAAAATTGGCATCACCGTGCCATCAATCTGGATTAAGAGTAAATACTATTGTTTCCATTAATTCCACTCAGTGCATCCCACTTTGCCAACTTGGTAAATATGATCTGATGTCAAGACCCCATAGAAGCCCTAAATACTTATCAATTCTGAAAATGTTGACTATAGATGAATTTGCTGTATAATATTATAGTGAAGAGGAAACATTGGAGCGATTTATAATATGTCAAATAATTCTGATTATAATGTTTATTTTAAATTATCTGATGGTGTTGTTATAAAAAAACTTCTTAATGTAAAATTCACCCCTGATGAATATATTTTAAATAAAAAGATTAAGCTTGATGATAGCGATGATTTTTTTATTATTTTAGATATAAATGATTCTTATGAAACTGTTTTAAAATCAAAGACTAATTATTACAAGGATAATCTTGGTGGCTGGGATTATGAAGAATATTATCAAGCCTATCATAGAGATTATCAAAGAATTTTTGTTAAAGATATTACTGTGGAATTAGACTTTTTAAATCATAAAAAAGAAATGGAAAAACTTCTTAAGAATCTAGAATTTGAAAAGAATGTAGATAAAATTTGTCTTATTTCTTTAGTAATGTTTATATCTAGTTTCATATTAATTCTTTTTTTAGCACCTTTCTCACGTTCTATTAATTTTCTACATTTTATTATATTCTTATTTTTATGTCTTTCTGCAATTATATGGGTTAGTATGAGCATATATGGTTTATGTTCTCCAAATTATAATACAAAAAAATTTAAGCCTACTAAATTAGTAGAAACAAATTATACACAATAAATCTCGTTACTTGCAATAGAAATTTTTAAAGGGTGCGATAATGAAATGTAACGCACTGTTTTTTAGTAAAATTTAACTGTCTGAATCAGGATATCCAGGATTAAAGGATTAACAGGATAATATTTAATTTTGATATTCTGGAATATTAAAATTAGCGCAACTTCTGAGGATGTAGATGAATATGAAAAAAACATCCTCTACATCCTCAAATCCTGGACATCCTGATTCAGACCATTTTCAGCTACAATTAAAGCATTAGAAGTGATTCAGAAAGTAAGCTATTATCCCCATTTGCTTACAAAAACAAAGAATATGATACATGAAAAAAATCTCCCAATGCTTTGGCTTGATTTTTGCTAATACTTCTTTTACCATTTATTACTTCTGAAGTAATACCTTTTGAGCCAAAAATCTCGACAATATCCTTTTGTTTGAGTTCTCTTACTGACATTAACTCATGTAATATATCTAGGGGAGTTATAGCTTTCATCTGATAGACTCTATTTTCATATTGCTCAATTAGTGTTACTAGCAACTGTAAAACTTCAGCTTGTTCATCTGTCAAATTTTCCCCTAAATCCATAAATTTATCTACTTCATTTAGTAGACGCTTATGTTCTATTTCTGTGTCAATTATACGTGGCACAGTTTCAGAAAGTAGCTTAATGTATTCTTCCTTGTTTAGTGTAGTTGTCATATACAACCCCCTTTGGGGTAGAATGTTTTCACTAGGGACATAGTAAAGCCATATCCTAGATGTTTATGAGCTTCTGAGTAGTGTAATTAGACTATTGAGAAGCGAAATCCTCTAATAATCCTCTAATTATTCCTTATTTTTTCCACTTATCTTCATTATATTCACTATGAGTTAATACATCCTCAATCTTAATGGTCTTGACTTTATAGGTAATTTTAGTAATTAACCGAAACTTATTTCCTCCTATATTAAAAACTGTGTACCCTTGTACAAAATCTGCGTGTGGATAAACTTCCCTTACATCTATAATGTGTTTCCATTCTTCCTTTTGAGCAGTTTGGAGCCAAACATTAAGACTAATTTCAGCATCTGGATGAATCTTACTAAATTCAGTTAGGTTTTCGATGCCAATTACTTTCATAATATATTATTAAATTCGATTTTTTTAGTTTAAACATATCTGCTTTACCTTGTTTTTTTGGTCGGTATAACTTTATGTTCTCATAAAGAGAACCAAATGTCAAGCCTCTGTACAGGAATTTTTGGAAATTCATTTCAATTAGGCGAAGTGTTGAAATTACCACCGCGTAAACGTTACGCTACTCCTGGATTTCTCATCTTGTAGGGTGCGTTCTCCGAAAGTACAGCACCATTTTTTATTAATATTTAACTGTCTGATAGCGCAGCGTGGCGCAAGTCATATCAGGATAACCAGGATTACAGGATTAACAGGATTGTATTTAATATTGATATTGTGGGATATTTGAATTAGCGCAATTTCGTGAAAATGTAGATATATATTAAAAAACATCCTGTACATCCTCAAATTCTGAGCATCCTGATTCAGACAAATAATGTTAAAATTTTTACTAGCAGAAAATGGTCAAAAAAGATAAACTAACTGAAAAATTAAAAAATAGCCCCAACAATGTAAAGTTTAGTGATATTCGTAAACTTTTAGAGTTAGAGGAGTTTTTCTTAGATAGAATTAATAGAAGGAGCGTAATCATGAATTATCCCATAGTTGTTTATCCTTGTGAAGAAGGCGGTTTTGTAGCAGAAATTCCCGCATTAAAAGGATGTTTAGCACAGGGTGAAACTTTAGAAGAAACCTTACAAGAATTGATAATTGTGCGAAACTTATGGTTAGAAACAGCCGAAAAATATGGTCAAAAATTGCCAGATATTGAAGGTGCTATTGCAAAAGTGAAAGCTCTAAGTAGCGTATAAATTTTAGAATCAGGATTTCCACCGATTAAAGGATTAACAGGATTGTATTTGATATTGATATTCTGGAATACTTGAATTAGTAGAATTTCTGAAAATGTAGATGAATATAAAAAACATCCTGTATATCCTCAAATCCTGTGCATCCTGATTCTGACAAAATGCAATTTCTGAAAATGTCAGGACTTACGCAACTGGCACAAGCGATTCCTACGGAACGCTTCGCTATCGCCGAGAGACAGGGAAGCAATGAGTATTGAATAGTATATAAGTATTATTTACCCGGAACATCCAAAAAATTCAAAGCTAAAATTAAGAAGATTAAATGATGGGGTGATTTTTGGCAAGAGTTTATGAGAAAATTATAAGTCAGGGGGATAAAAATCAAGCACAATTTACTGTCTAATTATTTAATTCAGCAACTAAAACGTCCAGATGTTCAAATGTTTACCATAAACTATTAACAGTCACAAATTCATACCCTTGTTGTAATAATTGGGGAATCAAAATATTAATAATTTCTGCCACATCTTTACCGCCAAAATAGCCATCATGCAAGACAATTAATGAACCGTTTTTAACTTGTTTCATAACTCGATTTACCACAACATTGACACCAGGATGAACCCAATCTTCAGGAACTACACTCCACATCACTGGACGATAATTCCACTGTTGAAATAATTTTAATGTTTGAGGGGTGAAAAATCCGTTGGGAGGACGCACATCTCGTACTTGTTCGGGTGATAAATTACAAACATTGTAAATAGCGACTTGGGTTTTTTCTAAACTTTGTTTGAGTTGGTTTGGGGAAAGGAAGGGAAAAGAATCATGTTCATAACCATGTAATCCGATCCAGTGTCCTTGTGTGCTGACTGTTTTTGCAACTTCTGGAAACCGATTCACACAATTTCCTAACCAGAAAAAACTAGCGGTAATGTTGTAACGCTTTAAAACCGATAATACTTGGGGTGTGTATTGGGGATGA
This sequence comes from Dolichospermum compactum NIES-806, assembly GCF_002368115.1. Lineage (NCBI taxonomy): Bacteria > Bacillati > Cyanobacteriota > Cyanophyceae > Nostocales > Aphanizomenonaceae > Dolichospermum > Dolichospermum compactum. Next base: position 2,883,472 of record NZ_AP018316.1, read on the forward strand.
GGTCCATCATCAAAGGTAAGGGCGATAGTTTTCTTGTTGGAGTTTCCACACCATAGACAATGGGGAAAAGTGGGTTTAAGAAGCCGATAAACAAGGGGAAATAGGGGAGAAAATTCCATTGTTAAAAATAAATTTGTAACAAAAACTGTAACAACAGTCTAATTTATGATCACACTGGTTTAAATTGGTAAAAAATCTGCGGGTAATCCCGTCAGCGGAAAATGACGTTGTGCAAAGATATTCGAGATTATCAAATTCTGTTTTTGAGTTTATTCCTGATTTTGGGAATTGCGACGCGAGACTGGACATTACATCCAGAATTTGTGCTTGTGGCGATCGCCTCCTGCATCATAACTCAAATCATCTGCTCATTGCTCACTAAATCTGAAAATACAATTCAAACAATTAATATCCGTAGTCCCTTAATTACTTCTTTGGGACTGAGTTTATTACTACGCGCTGATCATTGGTCAACAATGGCTTTAGCTGGGTTTGCAGCCATAGCTAGTAAATTTATTTTCCAATTTGGGGAAAAGCATTTTTTCAACCCTGCTAATTTTGGCATTATTGCTGTGCTTACCCTCACTAATGACGCTTGGGTATCCCCAGGACAATGGGGGGAAGAATGGTGGTATGCGTTGTTATTTGTAGGGACTGGAGGCATGATTTTACAGCGCATTGGTCGCTGGGATACTACCGCCGCTTTTCTAGCTGCCTATTCCCTATTAGCAGCCATCAGAAATATGTGGTTAGGTTGGACTTGGGACGTTTATTTTCATCATTTAATTAGTGGATCTTTACTATTATTTTCTCTGTTTATGGTGACAGATCCGCGTTCAATTCCCAACGCCCCCATGAGTAGAATAATTTGGGCAATATCTATTGCTTTGTTAACATTTATTTTGCGGAACTTCTTCTTTATCTCCACCGCTGTTTTTTGGTCTTTATTTGCCCTCGCACCCTTAACTATTTTACTAGATAGATTCTGGGTGACACCGAGATTTTCTTGGTGGCAGCAACCAAAATTACCAGCAGCAAATAAGCAATTAACTATCATCAATTAAGGTATCAAAATGCAACTTTTACGCCTATTTATGCCCTTAATCTCTGCACTTTTAGCAGTGCTGTGTTTTGCGCCTACAGCTTGGGCTTTCTGTGGTTTTTATGTAGCTAAAGCTGATACAAAACTCTATAACCAAGCTTCTCAAGTCATACTTGCTAGAGATGGGAATCTTACCGTCTTAACAATGGCTAATGATTTTCAAGGAGATGTTAAAGATTTTGCTGTTGTTATTCCTGTTCCCACTGTTTTAAAAAAAGAACAAGTTCATGTAGCCGAACCAAAAATTATTGAACGATTAGATGCGTTCAGTGCGCCAAGATTAGTTGAATATTTTGATTCTGACCCCTGTGCAGTCATGGAAAAAATGGCGGATATGCCATCACCACAAGCAGCAGGAAGAATGAGTAGTGCAGAAAATAGCATGAGGAAAGATAGCAGTTTAGGCGTGACTGTTGAAGCCAAATTTAATGTTGGTGAATATGATATTGTCATCCTCAGTGCTAAGGAATCTGGTGGGCTAGAAATTTGGCTAAATCGCAATGGTTATAAAATTCCTAAAGGGGCAAAGGAATTACTAAAACCATACATTCGTTCTTCCATGAAATTCTTTGTTGCTAAAGTCAACTTAGATAAATTTGCCGAATCAGGTTATCAATTACTGCGTCCTTTACAAATTTCCTACGAATCACCCAAGTTCATGTTACCCATTCGTTTAGGAATGATTAATGCCACTAAAGAACAAGATTTAATTGTTTATATTCTCTCACCTCAAGGACAGGCAGAAATTACTAATTATCGCACTGTTAAAGTTCCTTCAGATGTGAATATTCCTATTTTTGTCAAAAATGAATTTGGTGATTTTTATAAATCCATGTTCCAAACTTCTTACACCAAAGAAGATAAGAAAGTCGGATTTTTAGAATATGCTTGGGATATGAGTAGTTGTGATCCTTGTTCGGCTGAACCACTCAATAATGAAGAATTAAAACAAGCGGGCGTGTTTTGGTTAGATAATAATAGTAGTGATAGACCAGTAGCTCCCAGTTTTCGTTCTCGTTTTCCTAGTAGTAGTGTTTTTATTACTCGCTTGCACGTTCGCTACACCAGAAATAAGTTTCCTGAAGATTTGATGTTTCAAGCAACTTCCCAACGGGATTCCTTTCAAGGACGTTATATTTTACAACACCCATTTACAGGTAATCTTCAATGTAGTGCGGGAAGACAATATAAAAGTTCATTAAATCAACGATTTGAAAAAGAAGCCCAAACCCTCGCTAGACTTACCAACTGGAATATTCAAAATATTCGCCAAAAAATGCAATTAACTGGAGGAAATATTTCCACTTCTTGGTGGGATAGATTGTTAGCTTGGTTTGGTCTGTAAATTTCTTGGATTTGCAAGGGTCAAATCCCCTACTTCTTAAAGAAGTCGGGGATATTAATTTAGGATCTTTTCTAAATAAAAGTCAATTTAACCTACAAACTTTTGGTTTTTGACTTCTATTAGGAGTTATTTTAATAGGACTTACGCAACTGGCACAAGCGATGGTGCGGCTACGCTGCACCGAGCGCCTAAAGACTAAACCATTGACATAGCAATATCTGGACGTTTTAGTTGTCCTATTAAATAATTAGAAAGCAAATTATGCTTAATTTGATAAATAGTTTGACCTGTGTTGTAAGCTAAGTTTTTTAGTCTTAGCCAAACCAACATAGCACAAGCTATATGATTTCTTTGAAGACGACCTTTGCGACACTGACATGATTCAATGCCAGTTAATTGTTTTATCTCCCTGTGAAACTCTTCTATTTTCCAACGGATTTTACACACCTGTTGTGTAACATCCATAGAACTTTGAGATATATCATTAGTTGCGATATAGTCCGTTCTATCGGTAGAGATAGTAACCCGGAATAGCTTCACTTTTTTCTCGGAGGGGAATGCTTTTATCTTGATAATTTTACCACATTCTAACTCATCTTCACTCCATGACAATGATTCAATATTTTTATATTTTTCTTTGCCAAAACTATCATCAACCAAACGATTAATCTTTAAAGGACAATAATAAACTTTATCTAGACTATCAATATAAAGCATTAAATTGTTAACTGCATACCAAGTATCCATTAAAACTGTATCAAATGGCAGAACCTTTTGATATACAAGCCCTTGCAACATATTTTTCACATGGTCAACTTTACTTAAACCATCATTGTCAGGGTTAAAAATACGATAATCTATTACCCAAAATTTGAGAGTTTTAGGATTAACATATATACAATTGACTATTCCAATTCCTTTGACGATGCCATGCTCATTTCCACTATATTGCCTTCGCACTATTTCAATCTTTTCTGAAAATCTTTTGTTTAAAACTGTGTCATCAAATATAATATAAGCATTCTCGTCCCGGACAATTATATCTTTCACATTATCCCAAAGTAACCGAGGAGTCAATTTCTCATTTTTTAAATAATAATTAATTTTATCGTGACTAATATTGTCTAAATGTTCTGCTAGATTAGTCATTGTGTAGTTGATTTGACTGCTAAGTAAATACTGGCAGTAATTAAGTTTAGTAAATTTCATCGTTAATTAATTTCTTAATGCACCCTATCATCATTCTCTCATAAAATTAATACCCGTCATTTATTTAATCTATTACTATTAACAATTCTCAATCAGTCTGATTCAATAACATCTTCATTATTGCAGTACACATATACTAATAATTAGCGATCGCTGTGCCAGTTGCGTAAGTCCTGTTTAATTTAGATAATATCAAACCCTTGGATTTTTCTCAAGACTATCACAACATAACCCTCTCACAAGTCAAGACCCTTGAAAATACGTTGACTCATTCGCAGGTATTCTCAATAATTTTGGGTGAAAATGCCAGGTTAAACTTTTTTGAGAAAATGGGGTTAAGAATTATTAAGGTAGTGATGCTAAAACGTTAAGATGTAAAGGGTGAGAGGAAGAAAAACAAGAAATATGAGCTAATTTGTGGTCTAATTGCGTAATTAGCGAGTATATTCTTGTATATATTCTAAATCTCAACGTATCTACCACAACCTAACATGACTCAGATATGTTGTCTAAATGCAGACTGTCATAATCCACCCATACCAGATACGACAAAGTTCTGTCCTAACAGCGGTGTTCCTTTGGTTATTCTCAGAAACCGTTATCGTCCTGTTAAACCTTTGGGTGGTGGTGGTTTTGGGAAGACTTATTTAGCTGAAGATGTTGATAAATTAAATGAGAAGTGTGTTATTAAACAATTTGCACCTCAAACTCAAAGTACCTATGCCTTAAAAACAGCCAAGGAGTTATTTGAACAAGAAGCGAACCAACTAAAAGACCTCAAACATCCCCAAATTCCCCAATTACAAGCTTATTTTGATGAGGATGATTGTTTATATTTAATTCAAGATTTTATTGAAGGTGAAAATTTATTAATTGAGTTAGCGAATCAAGGAAATTTTAACGAACAAAAAATTCGGGATTTGTTACTTGATTTATTACCAGTTTTACAAATAGTCCATAGTAAAAATAGGAAAATCTCTGTAAAACCTCTTACCTTCGTTTCTTCGTACCTTCGTGGTTCATTCTTCCATGACTTGTGCGTAACCAACCATCATCAAATAACATCCTGAAAATCCTCAAATCCTGGACATCCTGATTCTGACCAAAAAATCCTTCAAGAATAACCAACCATCATCAAATAACATCCTGAAAATCCTCAAATCCTGGACATCCTGATTCTGACCAAAAATCTTCCAAGAGTTTTACCTATTTATTCACTTCTAATAACTGAGAATTCTCTAATCTTGACATCCACTTTTCTAAATAAACTTGATTATGTTTTTGTGCCGATGGATCTTGACTATCTAGAGGATAAGGTAAAAGTCCTAAAATTGCGGCACTAGTTACACAAAACATAGACTTTTGGAAACTCATACAAATTTGTACCCGCAAATCATCTTCACTTCTGAGACTGCGACGATAAATATTATGTAAGTATTCTGGCAAATAATGGCGCATATCCTGCATTAACAAAGTGGGAGGAATACCTGCACTACCAATAGGTAAAGGATCTGCGTATAATGCACCATATTGGAACCGAGATTGATCTGGGGGAACTTGATACGCTTGGGCGTTTAAGGAAACTGTTCCTAAAAATGGTGTACCTCTGAAAAATACTGCTTCTACATAGGGAATTGCGGTATCTGCAAGGAAGGTTAAACCAACTGATTGAGGAATAAGATCATATACTTTATCGCCAATTTTGACACTATATGTAATTGGTTTCATGGCATCTGCAACTAAAGCCAATTTAATATGTTCTACAACTTGGGGAATTGATTTAATTTCACCGTTGTCATAGCGATCTGATAACCTCAGAAACATATCCGCCATGACTCGCCAAAATTGACCTAACCCAGTGTAATAAGCAGAGACTCGTAACTGTTCTATTAAAAATTCGGGAAACAGTTCATTTATTCCCCAAATTAGGGGATTATATTTAAATTTAGCAGCAATAACAGCTTTAGCTCTATCGTGAAATTCTTGAGTATCTAAGTATGCGTCTAAACCGCCGCCACCATGCCACATCATGGTTTTCATGCAATATTCAGCATATTCAAAATTAATCCGATCATGCCATAAATGGCGGAATAATTTAGGAACAGAAATATCGCCATCAAAATACTTAAAGAAGGGAAAAAATATGAGAAATTGATGTTCAGCAATGTAAATAAGATTTTTAGAATAGGCATCTAAAACTACACCATAACTTTTGAGAATACCGACAACTTCTAAAACGTTTTCGGGACTATCTTTCAGTAATGCTTCGCCAGTTTGTAAGCGGTGAATATATTCAGCTAGGGGGTTGTAAGTGGGGTTATTTTGAGTTGTTATCATGTCAATTCTCCTGAAATGCAAATGTCTGAACTATGATTTTTGGGATTTTTTTGATGGCTATGATGAGCTTGTTTTGGTTAAGAATCCAATAGTTCCCGATTTGCTACTAGATGATGATGATTAGTTTTTACCATTGTGGTAATTGTGGCTTGGGTATAATGGACTAACCAATTGGGTTGAATACCAAAAATAACGATAGTTACGGCTAAAATGATGGCAGGGATGCGATCGCTCCAATACACACGAGGTAAGTTAGTAACTGCTGCTGATAACCGTCCAAAAAAGGCACGATTTAAGAGAATTAGGAAGTAAACCGCAGTTAAACCATTTCCGAGCATGGCTAATAATGTTTGTAACGGAAAAACGGCAAAACTGCCCCGAAAAACAATAAATTCGGAAATAAATCCCACCATTCCCGGTACACCAGCACTAGCCATAACGGCAAAAATCATTAAGCTACCAATCACTGGTAAACCTCGTTCTGGGTTAAGTAGTCCCCGAATGACATTTAAATCCCGACTACCAGCTTTTTTATAGACAACTCCCACCAACAGAAATAACATGGCGGATATTAACCCATGACTAATCATTTGCATAACTGCACCCAAGACGCTGAGGGGTGTGGATGCGGCGGCTGCTAATAAGACATAGCCCATGTGACCGATGGAACTATAGGCTACCATTTTTTTCATGTCCGTTTGGGCGATCGCACAAGATGCCCCAAACAAAACACTAACTACTGCCCATGTGGCTAACCAAGGCGCTGCATAAGCCCAAGCATCTGGTAACAAGTTCATCCCAAATCGCAGTAAGCCATAAGTCCCTAATTTTAATAATATCCCAGCTAACAACACAGATATTGGTGTAGAGGCTTCAACGTGGGCATCTGGTAGCCAAGTATGGAAGGGAACGAGGGGAATTTTAATCCCAAAACCTACCAAAATTCCGACAAGCAGTAAAATTTGCGTTGCTAAGGGTAGAGATTGGGCATTTAATGTTGCTAGTCCAAAACTGGGAGAACCACTCAACCACACCATCCCCAGGAAACTGGCTAAAATGACGATTCCTGAAAAAGCTGTATAAATCAGAAATTTGGTGGCTGCATAACCTCGTTTTTCACCCCCCCAAATCGCAATTAGCAGATATAGAGGTATTAATTCCAATTCATAAAACAGGAAGAATAATAATAAATCCTGTGCTAAAAATGCCCCAGTTACTCCAGCACTTAAGAGCAAAATGAGAGAGTAATAAAATCTTGGACGTTGTTGGGATTCATCGCTACTATAAATAGCAATGCAAGTTAATAGTCCATTGAGAATTAGCAACGGTAGAGATAAACCATCTATACCCAGATTGTAATTTAAGCCAATAGCATCTACCCAAGGTAATGATTCAGCAAACTGTTGACCAATTTCTCCGGGATTAAACTGAATTCCCAGAAAAATACTCCATAAGAAAATAATTACGCTAAAAACGAAAGCTATGATTCGCGCTAATTTACCAGAGATGGTAAAAGGATAGAAACCAATAAAAGCTGCACCAATTAACGGCAGTAAAATCAATGTACTGAGCATGAAAGTTAGGGAATAGAGGGTAGGGGAGGTAGGGGGCAGGGAGCAGGGAGCAGGGAGAAGGGGGCAGGGAGGAAGAATTTTCCTATTACCTATTACCTATTACCAATCACCCATTACCCATTACCCATTACCTAAAAAGGTAATTTAGTGAATAAACCCAAGGACAAACTAATGAGGAAACCAAGGAGGCTAATAACAACCAAGATTGTCAACATATAGCCTTGAGATTGACCAGAAATGCTGTATTTTAAACTTTGTCCGCTAAAAATCGCCGCAAAGCCGACTAAGTTCACTAGACCATCTACCAAAAAGCGATCGCTCCACGCGGATATCCGAGATAACAGCGCCACAGCACTTACAATCGTTAAACGATAAATGCGGTCTATGTAAAAATCATAGCCTAATAAGTCTTGGATAACTCTCCAAACCAAAATTCTCGATCTTGACCAAGCCTTGTGCAGATAAATTGTTGCGCCAATAGTCACCCCAGCAATGGTAGAAGCTACTAAAGATCCGACTACATACCAATCTAGGCTTTCCCAGCTAGGTAATAAATACCATTGTTGTAGCATTAGGGGTAACAATAGCGTCAGGATAGTTAAAGTCACCATTGGTAATGCCATTGGCCAACCAACTTCCGGTGCGCGGCGGGTTTTTGGTTGTGGTCGTCCCCAAAATACTAATCGGAATACCCTAGTTAAATTCAAAGCCGTTAAGCCATTAACTAAGATTAAAACTACAATTACCCAAGGGCTAATCTTTACTAAGCCATCAGCCCATGCTATCATTGCCCAAAAACTGCCCAAGGGTAGTAGTGTTACCATACCTGCTGAACCGACTATAAAAGCTGTGGTAGTAGCTGGCATTTTTGACCACAAACCCCCCATTTCCGTTAAGTCTTGGGTTTGGGTAGTGTAGATAACTGAACCGGAACTCATGAATAATAAGGCTTTGGCAATGGCATGACTCAGAAGTAACATTAACGCTACTCCACCTTGTTCCAAGCCTACCGCCAAAAATACCAATCCCATGTAAGCGCTGGTGGAATGGGAGAGCGATCGCTTAATATCAATTTGGGCTAGAGATACCAATGTCGCCCCCACTGCTGTCATTACCCCCACAACCACCAAAGTATTTAAGGCAATAGGGGACAAGGATAATAATGGTTGGACTTTGTAGAGGAAATAAGCGCCCCCACCTACCACCAACGAATTTCGCATTACCGAAGCTGGGTTAGGTCCCTCCATCGCCTCATCTAACCACAAATGCAGGGGAAATTGAGCGCACTTACCAGCAGGCCCGGCAATTAAACCCAAACAGAGTAAAGTTGCTGTTACAGGGTTTAAATCAGCCGTTTGCGCCCACTCATACAAATCCGAAAAGTTTAAGCTACCTGCCAAAGTAGAAAGAGTCACCACAGCCATTAACAGCAACAAATCTCCTACCCGCTTCGTTAAAAAGGCATCTCGCGCCGCCGTCACTACCAACGGTTGAGCATACCAAAATCCCACCAGTAAATAAGTCGAAAGGGTGAGAACTTCCAGCAACGCATAGCTAAGAAACAAAGAATCACTAATTGCTAGACCACTCAGAGCAGCCTCAAAAAATCCGACTAGACCAAAAAATCTGGCTAAAGACCAATCTTTTTCCATGTAGCCTAGTGCGTAAATTTGCGCCAATAGACTTAATCCAGTAATTAAAACTGTCGCCCCAACACTGACTACAGAAATTTCTAAAGCAAAAGATAATTGAAAATCAGCAGCCTGAAACCAAGTAATTACTAAATTCTCCTGTTCTCGATTCCAGATATCTTTAAATACTAATAAACTATGGACAAAACCTAAGATGGTAGTCAATAAGTTCAAGTAAGCCGCAGGTCTAGGTCCCGTACGCTGGATGATTCCTATACTCCAAGGCAATGTTAAAATTGCCCCTAGTAAACTATAAAGAGGCACGAACCAACTCGTTAAAAATAGAAACTCATTCATCTAATATTTTCCTTGACAACTCAGTTCCGATTCTCTTAAACAGCCTTTAAATAATCATTTGCTCAAAAAACAATATCTTTGAGAAAATCTATGTTTTCTTAACTTTTTTTAGCTCAATATGCCTAAGCACATTTACTTTAGATTAGCCTATTGTCGAGCCATTAAATATAATTTAACATTTTAGATATTCTAATAATTTTTGAACAACATTTTTTATTTTTCTGCTTTTTTTAAATTTGTTTTTTAAGTACGTTGGTAAAATTTGCAGATTTTTACCCACTATTTATGGCAATAGCGAACCACAGGAAAGATATAGCCAGTAGCCAGTCCATCCCATATATAGCACTCACCAATCCTTCTCATCAAAGAATTAGCTTAGACTATGAACTATAGTAATTCTCAAAGTGATAAAGAAATTATAAAGCATAAGTTGTCACTCTAGGGATCAGTGAATTTTAATCTCATAAAAGACCGTATGAACTTTTGTTAACTTTTTTTAATATATTTTATTACAAACTATTATAGTAATTTATGTTGCCAGGGATGCCAAGGTTTCCTATGCTTAAATGTGGCGGTATTTTCGGATCAGGATGAGCATCCCCGTCCAAAATTTCCACCCACAGTTCTAATTCGATTAAATTTTGAGGAGTTCTGCGATGCCAATTGCAGTTGGAATGATTGAAACTAAAGGCTTTCCCGCAGTAGTAGAAGCTGCTGACGCAATGGTGAAGGCTGCCCGTGTGACTTTAGTAGGATATGAAAAAATTGGTAGCGCTCGCGTTACAGTTATTGTGAGAGGAGATGTTTCTGAAGTTCAAGCTTCAGTAGCAGCCGGCATTGAAGCAGCTAAAAGAGTCAACGGTGGTGAAGTGGTATCTACCCACATCATTGCCCGTCCTCATGAAAACCTAGAATATGTCTTGCCAATTCGTTATACAGAAGCTGTAGAACAGTTCCGTGCTTAGTCTAATTACTGTTTAAACGAAAAACATTAACAGGGCTGCTTGCTTGAGTTTAAATCTGGTACAAGTAAAAATTTAATTTAAGGACAAAAACAAATGTCAATTGCAGTAGGAATGGTAGAGACTCTAGGCTTTCCAGCCGTAGTAGAAGCTGCTGATGCGATGGTAAAAGCTGCTCGTGTTACCTTAGTCGGGTATGAAAAAATTGGTAGTGGTCGGGTAACAGTTATCGTGCGTGGTGACGTTTCCGAAGTTCAAGCTTCCGTAGGTGCTGGCGTAGAATCAGTTAAGCGCGTCAACGGTGGACAAGTCCTATCCACCCACATCATTGCCCGTCCCCACGAAAACTTGGAATATGTCCTCCCCATTCGTTATACCGAAGATGTAGAACAATTCCGGGAAGGTGTTAACACAATCCGTCCTTTCGGTAGAAGACCATAATTAATAATGCAAATTGCCAGAGTTCGTGGCACAGTAACTAGCACCCAAAAAGATCCCAGTCTGCGGGGTGTGAAGCTACTAATGTTGCAATTAATAGATGAAAATGGCAATCTCCTGCCAGTATACGAGGTAGCCGCCGATAACAGTGTAGGGGCAGGAGTGGATGAGTGGGTACTTGTCAGTCGTGGCAGTGCTGCTCGTCAATTATCAGGTAATGAACAACGACCGTTAGACGCAGCAGTAGTGGCAATTATAGACACCATTTACGTTGAAGATCGTGTAATTTACAGCAAAAAAGACCAGTATAGATAGTCAGGGAAGAGGTGACAGGTGATAGGGAACAGAGAAAAAGTAAAAACTGACAACTGACAACTGACAACTGACAACTGACCACTGACAAAAAGCTTATTTCAGGAGGAATCTCGCAATGGTAGTCCGCAGCACGGCGGCACCCCCAACCCCATGGTCAAGGAGTTTAGCAGAACCAAAAATCCATGAAACTGCGTTTGTACACTCTTCTTGTAACCTCATTGGTGATGTCAATATAGGTGCAAATGTAATTGTTGCGCCGGGGACTGCGATTAGAGCAGATGAAGGTACACCTTTTAGTGTTGGTGAAAATACCAATATTCAAGATGGTGTCGTCATTCATGGGTTAGAGCAAGGCAGAGTCATTGGTGACGATGGCAAGGAATACTCAGTATGGGTTGGAAAAAGTGCCTCTATTACCCACATGGCACTGATTCATGGACCTGCTTACGTTGGCGATAGTTGTTTTATAGGCTTTCGTTCTACGGTATTTAATGCCAAGGTGGGTGCAGGCTGCATTGTGATGATGCACGCCCTAATTCAAGATGTGGAAATTCCACCGGGTAAATACGTAGCTTCTGGATCAATAATTACGACCCAGCAGCAAGCGGATAGATTGCCTGATGTACAAGCACAGGATCAAGAATTTGCTCACCATGTAGTAGGGATTAATCAGGCTTTACGGGCTGGTTATCACTGTGCTGCGGATAGCAAGTGTATTGCGCCCATTCGGGATGAACTTAATCTTCCTGGTGCTAAATCTTATACAAGTATTGAAGTTGAAGAGTTAGAAAGGAGTAGTGACGTGGTGAGCTATAGCTTGGGTGCAGAAACAGTAGATCAATTACGTTATCTACTAGAACAAGGATTTAAAATTGGGACAGAACACGTAGACCAAAGACGTTTCCGTACAGGTTCTTGGCAAAGTTGTCAAGCAATTGAAACTCGGTCTTTAGGTGAAGCTGTTGCGGCTGTAGAGTCTTGTTTGAGAGACCACAGCGGCGAATATGTGCGTCTATTTGGTATTGATAATAACAGAAGACGGGTATTAGAAACAATCGTTCAACGTCCTGAAGGTGTTGTTGCTGGTACATCTAGCTTTAAAGCCCCTGCCGCTGCATCTGCTGGTAGTTACAACGGTAATGGCAACGGTAATGCTGTTGGTAGTGCCAAACTGAGTGCGGAAACTGTAGATCAAATCCGACAACTTTTGGCTGGTGGTTTCAAAATTGGGACAGAACACGTAGATGAGCGTCGCTTCCGTACAGGTTCTTGGAACAGTTGTGAACCAATTCAATCTAATTCGGCTCAAGCAGTTGTAGCTGCTTTGGAAGAATGTATTGAAACACATCAAGGTGAATATGTACGTTTGATTGGGATTGATGCCAAAGCTAAACGCCGTGTATTGGAAGCAATTATCCAAAGACCAAACGGACAAGTAGCATCTTCTGGTAGCACAAAATCATTTACCAGTACAAGTTCTGCCACTGCAACGGCGACAGCTACTAGCACCCGGTTAACTGCGGAAATAGTAGGTCAATTGCGCCAACTATTGTCCAGTGGGGCAAAAATTGCGGTGGAACACGTAGATCAACGCCGTTTCCGCACAGGTACTTGGACAGTTGCCGGTCAAATTCAGGCTACATCTGAAAGAGAAGCGATCGCTGCTTTAGAAGGATACATCTCTGAATACCCAGGGGAATATGTGCGTTTAGTTGGGACTGACCCCAAAGCGAAACGCCGCGTATTAGAAGCAATTATCCAACGTCCATAGAGGCAGGGAGCAGGGAGCAGGGAGCAGGGGGAAAATTTTTCTTCATTCTTCCTTCTTCCAAGTAATCACTGACAACTGACAACTGACAACTTCCGGCTTCCGAGGTAATAAATTCCATGTCTGTATCGCTGCTACGCCTGGGCTATAGATTTGATGCTCATATTCATGGCGACGTAATTATTCATCCTAGCGCGGTAATAGCTCCTGGGGTAATTTTGCAAGCAGTTACTAATAGTACGATTGTGATTGGCGCTGGTGTATGTCTGGGTATGGGGTCAATTCTCCAAGTAAGTGAGGGTATTCTAGAAATAGAAGCAGGAGCAAACCTGGGAGCCGGTTTCTTGATGGTGGGTGAAGGCAAAATTGGGGCTAATGCTTGTATTGGTGCAGCGACAACGGTTTTTAACTGTTCCGTAGCACCAAGTCAAGTTATTCCTTCTGGTTCAATTTTGGGAGATACTAGTCGGCAGATTGTTGAACCGTCAACGGTACAACCCGAATCTACTAATTCTCAACCAAAGAAATCAGAAGAATCAGCCGAAAAACTAGAATCTCCTCATTCTCAACCAGAAAAACCAGAGGAACAGGAAAAAGGATTTTCCTCAACTCAACTCTCGGTTGCGGCTTTTCTGGAGTTTAAACACCAATCTACGCCTGTATCTCCACCTTCACCTACACCGAAAAGCCAGTCTCCACCAGAGTCAGAAACGGCTGTGGTTGGTGATTCGACCCCCGTCGAAACTCCGCTCCCAGAGTCTACAGAAACTAGCTCTGAGGACTTAGAACCCAGTGAGTCTGATCTAGAAACTCACAATATTTTTGGCACGCAAATTTATGGACAAGGTAGCATAAATAGGCTGCTGAGTACATTATTTCCCCATAGACAATCCTTGGGTAACGAAAACCCTGACAATTCTTCAGGTTAAGTGTTAAGTATGAAGTGTGAACTTAAGTCCATATTGAAATGCTAGTTTTCATTCTTCTGTGATTGAAGACGCTATACGAACCTTATCCTGGAAAATTTAAATGGAAACATATAATCAACACGCTTTGAGTACGATTCACGCAGCGCCTCGCCGTGATAGCCTCAAAGATACTGCTTTGGGTATGGTATCAACCCTGAGTTTCCCCGCTATAGTTGGCACGGCTGACATGATGTTGAAGTCGGCTGGAGTCCACTTAGTTGGCTATGAAAAAATTGGTAGTGGTCATTGTACAGCAATTGTCCGAGGTGGCATTGCTGATGTCCGCTTGGCTGTGGAAGCTGGTGTGCAAACGGCTGAACAGTTTGGACAGTTGGTGTCTAGTTTGGTGATTGCGCGTCCTTATCCTAATTTAGATATAATTCTACCTATTAACCGTCTGACTCGATTTATGGGAGATGGTGGTGGATACAGCCGTTTGAGTAATCAAGCGATTGGGTTGGTGGAAACTCGCGGATTTCCCGCTATGGTTGGGGCTTGTGATGCCATGCTTAAAGCTGCTGATGTCCAATTAGCATCCTATGAAAAGATTGGCGCTGGTTTGTGTACGGCAATTATTCGCGGTTCGGTGGCTAATGTGGCGGTAGCAGTAGAAGCGGGAATGTTTGAAGCGGAACGCATTGGTGAGTTAAATGCAGTTATGGTGATTCCTCGTCCGTTAGATGAGTTGGAAGAAACTTTGCCTGTGGCTAGTTGCTGGATGGAAGAACGTCAACCAGTTAATATACCTATTAATATTAAAGATAAAATAACGGATGTGGAAGCGATAGAGTTGCCTGATTTGGCAAAACTGCCTGTGAGAGTTAAGGAAGAAATTTGGAATGATGAATAATATCACAGGGAATAGGGACTTTAGAGTGTTTCCGTAGTATTTCAGGAGAAAACCATCATGTCTTTGACAGTGAAAGAACTAGAAGAAATACAGATAGCATATCCTGACTATCCCATGGAATTAGTAGATGGGACTCCACGAAAAAACTTTTACGGCTTACGCCACGCTATCAGTCAACTCTGAAGATACATTTTTATATATACTAAGGTTCAGAACTTTGTATAAATAACACTTAAAAAATCCTTAGTGTTACGCGATACTAAGCCCTATCTACAAATTGTTATCAGAGGAGAATTAGCTTGAACCAAGCGACGTTACACCAGTTAAAGGTGTTCGAGGCTGCTGCCCGACATGGTAGTTTTACACGCGCTGCGGAAGAGTTGTTTTTGACTCAACCTACCATATCTATGCAAATCAAACAGTTGACGAAATCGGTGGGTTTGCCATTATTTGAGCAGGTGGGGAAGCGTTTATACTTGACGGAAGCGGGACGAGAATTATTTGCTACTTGTCGGCAAATTTTTGAGACTATAGACAAGTTTCAAATGACTATTGCAAATTTAAAGGGATTAAAACAAGGACAACTAAGACTGGCGGTAATTACGACTGCTAAGTATATTATTCCCAGATTGTTGGGTCCTTTTTGTCAGCTTTACCCTGGAATTGATATTTCTCTCCAAGTTACAAATCATGAACTGATTTTAGATCGGATGATGGGTAATTTGGATGACTTGTATATTATGAGTCAAATTCCTGAACACTTTGATGTGAATTTCCAGCCATTTTTAGAAAACCCTTTGGTAGTTCTTGCACCTGCGAATCATCCTTTAGCGAAGGAAAAAAATATTCCGATTGAACGTTTGGGAGAAGAACCGTTTATCATGCGGGAACCGGGTTCAGGAACTCGCAGTGCTGTCCAAAGTCTGTTTGAGGAACACGAGATCAAGGTGAAGGTAAAGTTGGAGTTGGGGAGTAATGAAGCGATTAAACAGGCGATCGCTGGTGGTCTAGGTATATCCGTATTATCCCGTCATACTTTACTCACAGACATTGCGGAATTTAGCATTTTAGATGTCCAACATTTCCCCATTAAACGCACTTGGTATATGGTTTATCCCGCCGGTAAGCAGTTATCTATTATTGCTCATACCTATTATGAGTATCTGTTAGAGGCAGCGCAAAAAATTACTGAGCAAGGTGGTTTAATATTAGATCATACGGTAGAAACCAATCTTTAGATCAAGCCGGCACAGATACATAATCAGTTGGCTATGTATCTCAAAGTTATCAATGACTTGACGTAAGTATAGGTAACAATTAAAAAATAATCAATAGCATCATTAAGTATTGGAGTAAACTGGCAGTGGTAAACCCAGGAACACCATTTGGGCAGAAAATCTTAGACAGCCAAATTGTCGCCGTCACAGTCTATAATTACCAAGCTTGGGTGACAAGACGAGCAGTGGTCTCCTTATCTGGAGAAGAACAGGAATTAGTAATTACCCCATTGCCAGTAACTCTAGCCACTGATTCTATGAGAGTGAGTAGTGTGGGGACAGCAGTGCTAAAATTGTTGGGGGTGAGATGCGATCGCCGACAAACTACTGAACCCATAGGGAAAGAAGCCACTTAGCTAACAAGAGAAGTTCAACAAATTGAAACTCAAAAGCGGCATTTGCAAGCGCAAATAGATGCTTTATTGCTACAATCTAATTGTATTGCGGGGTCACGGGAAAAAACCGAAGGAACATTTTCCCAAAGTTTAGCGAGAAAAAATCTCAGCTTGAGTGAAATACTGGATTTTCTCAACTTTTTGGGGAGTCAATATTGCGAATATGCGATCGCTGCGGGAGAATGTAAAGCGCAACTGTTAGAATTAGAAAAAGAATTACAAACACTCCGTACTG
Organism: Dolichospermum compactum NIES-806; assembly: GCF_002368115.1. Classification (NCBI taxonomy): domain Bacteria; kingdom Bacillati; phylum Cyanobacteriota; class Cyanophyceae; order Nostocales; family Aphanizomenonaceae; genus Dolichospermum; species Dolichospermum compactum. The sequence goes on from NZ_AP018316.1 coordinate 2,900,235, forward strand.
CTTTACAAAAAATTTAAACACCCCAAATCAAAGTATCAGAATTAATCGAGATCCCCCCACCCCCCCTTTGTAAGGGGGGCTAAATTCCTCAAAGTCCCCCTTTTCAAGGGGGATTTAGGGGGATCTGCGGGTGTCAGATACCACACGAAAAAGTTTTCAAACAACCTCTAAGTTAATTATCTCTATCTTTCAAACGAGCTTTATCAAACTCTTGTGCCAAGTCTCTACCAGCAACTCTTAAGAAGGAGGGGATGAAGAAAGCATTTTTTATGTCAGGAACTTTGATATCTCTAGCTATGATACCCTTAGCGCTAGACATTAACTTTTGCTCAATAGCGAATTGCTTGCAGCAGCGCTTCGCTATCGCTCAAAAATCATCAAAAAATCACGTTAAAATGCCCGAAACCCATACCCCATATTTGGTTGATCCTGTCAATGCGTAAGTCCTAATAAATTTGGCCAACCTATAGGCTCAACTCAGTTGCTATTGAGAAATTTTTGATTGACAAGATAGTAGAATAAGGTACAGATTACTGGCTACAGAAGAGAGGAAGAGAAATTGGAAGAACTCAGGGCGGTATTGGAATTAGCCACCGAAGAGGAACTACAGGACTTGACAGCTATTCTGTTTAGTCGCAAGTTTAACCCCTTCGATTATGTTCACACACCCGAACCCATGACAGTGCAAAGCCAAGATCATCAAGCTTGGTTAGATGCAATAGAAGATCGTTTTCGGTTTTTAGCGGCTGATGGTATCACTGTATTACGCAGACGTACTGATAAAGTAACTTACCGACAAGCCCTAATTCAAGTATGCAAATATTTGAAAATTCACTATTATCAAGACTTAACAACAATTGATTTAGAAGCAGAAGTATTTTTGCATCTACTAGGAAAGGTTTGGAAAAAGTTGCCAAAAACAGAAAAGCAACAATTAACTATTAATGTCCAACGTCAATTATCACAATCAACGTTTAAACAACCATTACCATTGTCATTGCAACGTGATCCTTTAGGATTAATATTTAAAGGTGGTAGTGCCTTGGCTGTAACTTCTGTCATCCAAACTTTTGTTTTGCAACAAATCGCCCGTCAATTTGCTATTCATTTTGCGACCTATCAAGTGGCTAAAGAAGCAGCAATTACAGGTACAGGATTAGCTACTAAACAGTTTCAAAACTATGTGGCCTTACAAATGTCCCGCCGAGGTATGACCATGAGTGCAGCCCGTTATAGTGCGGTTCGTAGTGCGTTTGCTTTGGTAGGTCCTGTGATGTGGGCTTGGTTTTTTGCTGATTTGGGTTGGAGAGCGATCGCCACAAACTATGGCAGAATTATTCCTACTGTCTTCACCCTCGCGCAAATTCGTCTTACCCGTACAGAATGTTGGGAAATCGCTTAAATAAAACTTTTTATCATCCAAATCCCCGCTTACAAACCCCTTGGAATTGGCTACAATTTGGACTAATATCTTTCCCCCTGAGTCCATTTTTGGGTGGTATCTCTATCGTTGTGGCATCATTACTAACCTGGCGTAAACAATACCATATCATTAGCGATCGCCCAATTCACAAGGGATTTGCTATTTTGAGTATCTTACTCCTGATTACCACCGGATTCGCCTCTGGCAAACTCGATGCTGTTTTGGGTTTATTCAACTTCATCCCCTTCTTCTTCTTTTTTACCGGACTCACTCCTCTCATCCAAACACCTGCCCAATTACGACAAATTGCTTGGATCATGGTATTTGGATCTATACCTGTTTTAATCATCGGTTTTGGGCAATTATTTCTCGGTTGGAATTTCCAATTTCAGTTTTTATGGATTGTTTTTGATTGGATAGTTGCACCAGAAAAATCATTATCAGGACGCATGACCGCTAATTTCATGCACCCTAATATTTTCGCTGCTTATTTAGTAACTATTTTTATTTTGGGTTTAGGTTTATGGCTAGAAAACTACCACAAACTCAAACAAAAAAATCGCCTAATTATATTCTTGACAATTACAGTATTTACTAACTTTATCGCCTTAATTTTAACCAATTCTCGTAATGGTTGGGGAATCACTATTTTTGCCTGTTTAGCTTATGCTTTATATAAAGGTTGGCGATTAATTGTTGGGTCTGTTTTCACCATTACCAGTTTTTGTTTATTGGCAGCTTTTGCACCTTTACCTATTGCCCAATTTTGCCGCCTTTTTGTTCCCTACAGTATTTGGGCGCGATTAAATGATGATATGTTCCCTGATAGACCAGTGGGATTAATGCGAAAAACTCAATGGGAATTTGCCTGGAATCTCACTCAACAACATCCTTTAACTGGTTCAGGTTTACGCAGTTTCGGAAGACTTTATAAAACCCAAATGCAAATTGATGTTAACCATCCTCATAACTTATTTTTAATGCTGTCTGCGGAAACTGGGTTAATTACTACGTCGCTATTTTGTGGCTTACTAATTTGGATATTAATTGCTGCTACTCAAATTCTCTGGAAATCTAAATCTATCGAACGAGAAAATCGCCTAATCTTCTTTAGTTATCTGATCACCTTGATCGGATGGATACTATTTAATACTGTTGATATCACCACTTTTGATATCCGGTTAAATACTCTCTCTTGGGTTTTCGTAGCGGCATTATCTGGAGTTATGTATCAATATGAATCATCCCAAAAAACCTAGGGACGCAGACCCTGCGCCCTCTATTCTTTCCCCTTCAGTACTGAGAATTTTTCAAATATCATTTGTAATGCCTGTATCTATTTTACTATAAACAGCTAAAGTAAAATTAGGATAATTATTCAACTGTTAATTGACATCTCTAGGACTTACGCAAGTGTCACACCAAAAATCTGTTGTAGGGTGCGTCAGACTGCATAAATCCTGCAAATAAACAGATTGTTGATATTTGACGCACCCTACCAATGTGCCAGTTGCGTAAGTCCTGATCTCATGAACTTAATTACCAAGGTATTTTTGCAAATGTCCCGTAATCGCTGTTTCCCCCAAGTCTTTGTCTTTATTTTCATGATTACTAGCTTGTTTGCTTGTAGTGTAACTGAAAATAGTACATCTGCAAATGCTAAGAATCCCCAACAGTCACAGTTAAGCCAAAATAGTTTACCTCAATCTATTTCTCAAACAGTGCTAAGGAATGCTGCTAGAGTTTCTGGGTTGAAAATTTCTAACTTGAAAATAACTCAAGTTACATCTACTAGTTTTAGTAATCCGTGTATTTTCCAATTTGGAGAAGTTTGTACAAAGGAATATAATCCTATTCCTGGTTGGATTGTCATTTTACAAGTGAAGGAACAATCTTGGATTTATCATGTTAATAAATCTGGTTCTCAAATTCTTTTAGATCCGAAAATTAGCAATAATCAATTACCGAAAAAAATTGCTAATGGCGTTTTGAGTGATGCTTCTAAAGGTTCTGGTTTACCGATAAGTTCTCTGAAAATTACCCAGTCAACCCAGAAAACTTTCAGCAATTCCTGTGTATTTAATTTTGGTGAAGTCTGCACTCAAATATTTGATCCTATTAAGGGTTGGGAGGTAATTGTTAAAGTTAAGAATCAATTCTGGACTTATCATGTAGATATAACTGGTAAACGCATTGTTCTAGATCCTCAAATTACTAAAACTTAAGCATCAAACACATTTTAACAACGCTGCTTTAAACTCAGCCGCAGTTTGAAAATGAATTTTTGGCTTTTCTATTAAAGCCAAATCTATCACTTCTGCTAACTTTTCAGGAATACTACTATCACGTTCACTAATAGGGACAGCATCATTTCTTAGCACACAATTCCAATAATCACCAACAAAATCACGAGGGAAATATCCCGTTAACATATTATATAACCCACATTCCGCACCCCAAACTGTTACAGAGGTAAATTACGGAGATGGAAATCAAAAGGAGCATCAAAAGAAACATATAAAGTGAAAAAAGGCATTTGAGAAACAGCAAATCACCAAAAATATCATCAAAACCTATTCTCAATAAGAAGCAATAAGAATGCACACCACCTGGAGAGATCAACAGATAAATAAAAGAAGATATTCAAGAAACAATTATAAGTTAGACTAATCAATTAAAGTAAAAAACGAAATTATAGATATAGTAAAATGGAGCCATACATCAAAGAGATTAGCTCATCTTTACAAGAGAAATTAAATTGATAGAGATAATAATTAGGTGACTAATTGATAGTAACGTAAACAATCATTTGGTAGAAGACTCAAGATAAAATCTCTGTCCTTATTCCAATTAGAAATATATTTCTCCTGATTGAGTGTAACCAAATTAATACACTGAAAGCATTGAAAAATCCAGCGTAAAGTAGGACGATTAGTTGCTTTGCCTAATTGATTTTTAATTGTTGATTTAGACTCCAAAAGAGCATTTCTAATGTGCCGTTGAGCCAAAGTATAAACCAGTAGACATAAACCCATAATCATTCCCAGAGACTCTATTCTCTCAGGACTTTTGAGAAAAATACTGTCTGCAAAAAATAATGGGTCTTTAAGAAAACCGAACCCCCGCTCACAAGACTGTTGAGCTTTATATTCACTCAGCATGGAATCATTGCTAAGTTCATTTGAATCTAAAACATTCGTAGCAATAATAAAACGTCCTGCACTCAGCAATTCTGTATTAATTTTACTTTCATTTTCGGAAACTGTAGCTGATATTTGGTAAGATATTTCTTCTGAAGAATCTTTTGTCTTAAATTTGATTTGAGTAACCAAAATTTCGTTAATTTGATGATATTTGAATTGTTTTGATAATTTTGATAATGCCTTGATAGCATCAGCCTCACAAGCAAATCTCTCTTGTGATAACTTTTTCAAATCTTTCACAGCTTTTGATTCTGCTTTGGTAATTTTTTGTCTGAGCTTACGCAGGTCTGATTCTCTTCTTTCTTGACTTTGCACTACTAACCATCTTTGTTCTATCCCTGCATAATTTTCGGTTTTTGATGCTAATTTATATCCTGGTATTGTACTATCAATAAATTCTGATTCTGGTATTGTTGAGATTAATGATTTTGCTGCTTTGATACTTAATGGTACTCGACATAACCAGCGTAAATCTGACATCATTTTCAGGTTTGATTCTGTATATAAGGCGCAGTCTGCTACGATGAGACTGTTAACTTCTAATTGTTGCTGATACTCAACTGCTATTTGACCAAAACATGATGAGTCAGCTTGGTTTCCCGATGCTAGTTTTAAAAATATTGGGATGTCTCCATCCCCTGAACATATCATTTCTATAATGAACTGTTTTAAGTCTGGTCTGTGGTCACGGGAATAACCGTAGGTGATGGTTATTTCTTTGGGTGATTTTACTTCTAATTCTTTTAATTCTGGACTATTTTCTACCTTTTGACTTTCAAATATTACTTCTGGTAAGCTGGTATTATATTGCCCATGCACGTGCATTGATGATGAGTCTAGATGTGATGTTGATAGTGATACTCCAAATTTTTGGGCTGCTTTTACTGCGATGATAAAAAAGATTGTATCTAAGCCTTTTATAAACAGTTTATCCATGACTCTCCCCAGTTTATCGTCGTTGAGATATTCTGGTTTTACTCCTGTTCCTATTAGATGTTCACAAGCGATTGTTTCAAAATATTTAGGAAACATATATAACGGTTTGGAGACAAATCCTAACCCGTTTATTATCATGGCTTTTACTACTTGACTTGCATTTACTTTTTCGTCTTTTTCGACTCCTATTAATTCATTTATTATTTCTACTATTCCGATTGAATCTATGATTCCTGCTACTATCCCTAGATGGTCTATGTTCTGAATTTCTATTTCTTGAGGTTTTAATTTCACAACAGTTTCCTCTAATACTTCTGTTGTTATCAATTATTTCTTATTTGGTTATCAATTCATTTTTTTCTTTTGTTACCAAGTTTCACTTTTTCACACCATGTCCCTTTTAATGCTACTAATTTTCATTAAGTATCTTAATTTTTGAATTGACTTTAGTTATTATGTACTACTTTAAGGGCTTTTTTGATCTGTGACAGTTTGGGGTGCGGAATGTGGGATATAATGTCGCAGCTAAAGCATAAACATCTGTATAATAACCAAAATCTCCACGCCGTTCATATTGTTCTATAGGTGCATAACCTTGGGTTATCATCGCTGTCATGCTTCTGATTTTTCCTGGTTGAAATTCCCGCGCTAACCCAAAATCAATTAATACTGCTTCCTTGCTTTCCCGTCGCAACAAAATATTATTGGGTTTTACATCTCTGTGTAAAAGTTTCCGTTCATGAACACATTCTAAAGCTTGTCCGATTTGGTCAATGTAGCGCAAAGCTTCGGTTTCTGACAAGTAACCATTTTCAGCCGTGTAGTTTTCCACATAAGCTGCTAAATCATCCCCGTCAATGTGTTCCATCACAATAGCCCAAAGTCCATCTTCAGGAAAATTGTCGTAAACTTGGACAATATGGGGATGATAGCATTTTGATAAATCTAAGGCTTCTTTTCTAAACTTCTTTTGTATTTCCGCAAAGTCGGGTTTTTCTCGTTGTTCGCGGTTAAGGGTTTTAATTACGACTAACCTGTTTTCTTCTGTATCTTCTGCTAAATAGGTTTCACCAAAGCCACCGCCACCGATCGCTCTTTTAATGATATACTGCCCGTTCTGTAGTGGGGTGTTAGGTGTCCAAGATTGCATATTGTCAGAATCAGGATTTAAGGATGGGAGAGAAATTAATAATTAGTATAACATCCGCGTTTATCTGCGTTCATCTGCGTTTAATTGTCTGAATCAGGATGTCCAGGATGACAATAATGTACTGGATTTTTTGAAGATGAATGAAAATAATGATGTTGATAGTGGAAAAATTTACTATATATGCGCGGACAGATTTCCACTCCTAACATTAGAGTAAACCAAATTTTCCATCTTGTCAAGTCTTGACATGAAGAATCATGGAAAAAGTGAAAATCAAAAATCTCCACCGCAAACCAACATCCTGTAAGTCCTAAAATCCTGTAAATCCTGATTCAGACAATCCAAAAGTTTAATATATATGCGCGGACAGATTTCTACTCCTAACATTAGTGTAAACTAAAATTTTCGCCTTGTCAAGTCTTGAAGTAAAATCTTTTGAATGAATATAATGGCTATGTCCTGGGAATCCTTGCCGATCTTGCCAAGGGGGCATACAATTTGCCTTTTCTCATATATAATAGTAGATTGTGTTGAATTAAAGCCATCCCATGCCTAAACTAAAGACTCGCAAGGCTGCGGCGAAGAGATTCCGCGCCACCGGTAGCGGTAAAATTGTCCGCCGTAAACCTTTCAAAAACCATTTATTAGAGCATAAATCCTCTAGTAAAAAGAGCAATATGTCAAAAATGGCAGTTGTTCATGAACGGGACGAAGAGAACGTGCGTTTAATGCTTCCATATTTGTAAAAGATCACAGGTAATAAGATATGACTCGGGTAAAACGCGGTAATGTAGCTCGTAAACGCCGCAATAAAATTCTCAAATTAGCTAAAGGTTTTCGTGGTTCTCACTCAACTTTGTTTAGAACCGCTAACCAACAAGTAATGAAGGCGCTTCGCAGTGCTTACCGCGATCGCAAAAAGAAGAAGCGTGATTTTCGCCGTCTGTGGATAGCGCGGATTAATGCAGCTTCTAGACAACATGGTTTAAGCTACAGCCGCTTAATTGGTAATTTGAAAAAGGCCAATGTGGAACTAAACCGCAAAATGTTGGCACAATTGGCAATTCTTGATCCTGCAAGCTTCGCTAAAATTGCGGAACTGGCTAACTCGGTTAACGGATAAAGGTGGCAACGGATGAATAACGGATGTAACAGATGGCACTTCGGAAAATTGAAAATTAAAAATCAATAAACTTTTTGGCATTTTTAATTGGAGTAAAACGCAGAGCGATTATGAATAAGTTACATCTGGTATTATCCGCTACCATCTTTTTAATTTTTTGTCTGTATTTTATAAGTGGGAACTTAACTGCATCTGCCGCGACAATGGCGGAAATTCAGCAACGAGGCTATTTAAATATGGCAGTTAAGGATAATCTCCGCCCTTTAGGTTTTAGGGATAATAAAGGCAATTTACAAGGGTTAGAAATTGATTTAGCTAAACGGTTAGCCAGTGATTTGTTGGGTAAAGCCGATGCTGTGAAATTGCAACCTGTAGCTAATAGCGATCGCTTACCATTAGTATTTAATCAGCAAGTTGATTTAGCGATCGCTGGAGTCACAGCCACAGAATCACGTTCTCGCATCGTTAGCTTCAGTGTTCCTTACTATTACGACGGCGCAGGAATAGTTACAAAAAATACAGCTATTCAAGCATTAAAAGATGTAAGCAAACGGAAAATAGCTGTTCTCAACCACTCCAGTACAATTGGATACTTAAAATATTTCACACTATCTGCCGAATTAGTTAGTGTAAATTCTTATGCTCAAGGGTGGGAAAAAATAGAAAGTAATCAGGTAGATGGTTTTGCAGCAGATATTAGTATTCTTAGTGGTTGGGTGCAAGCACATCCCCAATATCGCATACTGCCAACTAAATTATCAGCAGAACCGCTATCTGTAGTGATGCCAAAAGGATTGCAATACGATGAATTAAGACGTAACGTGAATGAAGCGATCGCTCGTTACACAGTTACAGGTTGGCTAAAAGAACGCATAGAATACTGGGGATTGTAATAATTTAGTGAGCAACATACAACCTAATAACTCATAATTAGATAGAGTATTTTAATAATTTGTATTTGTAGAAAATGGATAGCAATTTAGTCATCATTTATCTGTCACTTTTTGTTGGTTTACTTGCATTTGCCGGAGTGAGTGTTTTTCGTCAAGTATTCAAAACTCGAAAACTTGAAAGCTCCTTGAATAAGTTAAAAAACAAATTAACCAAAGAAAAAGGCACGGCTCAAGAATATTATGAATTAGCTAGTATCTATTCAGAAAAAAAAGTATTTAGTCAAGCCATACCCCTATTTCAAAAATCTCTCAAAGCAGCCGAAGAAGAGGGAGAAGAATCTATTGCTCCTATTTACAACGGATTAGGATATGTTTACTTTGCTCAAGAGCAATACGACTTAGCAATTCGTCAGTACAAAGAAGCCATAAAATTGAACCCAGACTATGTATCGGCTCTAAACAATCTCGGACACGCTTACGAAAAGAAAAAATTGAATGCTCAAGCTTTAGAAATGTATGAAGCAACACTCAAATTAGCACCCAATAACGCCGTTGCTAAACGTCGGGCTGAATCCTTACGTCGCTTAGTTGCTATATAAGCTCAAATCCTTCAGGGTTTTATCAGGGTGGGGTTCATTGATAGTAGAGACAGGTTGTAGATAAAATTTCGGCTATACGGTAAGACTGTTTAAACCCTGTCCCTACCTTGAAACGTGGTTTTAACTATCTCCTGTTTTTTCAATGGTTTCAATCACGGCTAAACCTATACTCGAAGCGGCGATTAGCATGATTGGTGCTGCTAAAAAGGCAATGGTAAGCATCTTGAGGGCTTGGTCAAAAAAAATATAGGTGGTCATTTGTTCACCTTCTGAACTGTATACAGCTACTACTACTATCTAATTCTTCTTCACAGCCAGGTGGCTTAATTCCTGTAATCATATCTTAACAAAACTTTAGCTCTTTCATGACACGATGACAAAGTTTTATGACTAATTATTTAATAAATGTCAACTACATTCGGTTAAGTACAACACTGAAAAATACTGCAAGTAAAAATTGTATCTATTTTTAAATCAGTATTAATGTAGTTTTCATCGTTTTAATAGTTACTTGGTTTTTGGTGCTAACTATGGAACTTATGTTGTTCGAGATATCTACACAACGCCTATTATTAAAGCCCATATCAATGGACTATAAGGCGGATATTTTCAGAGAATTTACAGAGGAAGTAACAACTTATTTATATTCAGAACCATCGAAAAAACTTCAGAATACTGAAAATTTTATTAATCAATCTTTACTAAAGATAGCAAAAGGAGAAGAGTTAGTAATTGTGATTTTAAAGAAAGATTCTCAAGAGTTTTTAGGATGTAGTGGCATACATAAAATTAATAGTAAATATCCACGATATGGAATTTGGTTGAAAAAATCTGCATATAAACATGGTTACGCCACAGAAACAATTGTAGCTTTAAATTTATGGGCGGAAGAAAACTTAAATTATGAGTATCTTCGATATGCTTTAGATAAAGAAAATACCTCCAGCCGTAGAGTTGCAGAAAAAATCGGCGGTAAAATTGGTAAAGAATATGATGTAATTACCGTAAGTGGCAAAGTCTTGAATCTAGTGGAATATAGAATTAGCAAAAAACAAAATGTTGAATTTTGCTAATTAACAAATCATCCCAGTAGACTAACCTATGCAAGGTTGAATAGTAGCAATTACTGATTCTGCAAGACTTGGCAAATCATAACCACCTTCTAATCCAAACATAATTTTTTGGGTTATACCTAAACAGTATTCTGTAAATAAACCAAAATCTTCTGGTTGCAAATTCACACCAGCTAAAGGATCATTAGCATTAGCATCATAACCAGCACTCACAATCAATAAATCTGGCTGAAAATCAGTTAAAAACGGGAGAATTTTCCTTTCCCACAAGGGTTGATAGATAGTAATATCACTACCAGGAGGGACAGGTAGATTTAACACATTATGATGTGAACCTTGCTGAGAAGTTTTCCCTGTACCAGGATAAGCTGGATATTGGTGAAGAGAAACATAAGCAATTTCTGAGTGAGTTTCTACTATTGCTTCTGTGCCATTTCCGTGGTGTACGTCCCAATCTAAGATAGCAACGCGCTTGATTTCAGGTTGTTGTAAAGCATAAAAAGCTGATATAGCGGCGTTAGAAAATAAACAAAATCCCATGCCTGTGTCAATTACTGCATGATGTCCGGGTGGACGCGCTAATACAAAAGATTTATCTGCTGTATTAAGAACTATATCAACTCCATCTAACCAAGCACTAACCGCCAATAACGCCACATCATAACTGCGGGGAGAAATGGGAGTATCTCCGTCTAAATAACCTCCACCGGAGGCAGCGATATTTTTAACTTTGTTAATATAGGTTGTAGGATGAACGTTTTCTATCCAAGACATTAAAGATGGTTTTAATAGAACTGGTGTAGGTAGTTTCCAGGTAATTTTCTCTGCAAAACTCGCAGTTTTTAAAGCATCAACTATCGCTGTCAATCTGGCTGGTTTTTCTGGGTGATAGATTCCCGTTTTGTGATCTAAGAATTCTTCAGAATAAATAACTTGTAACATATATTTCTATATCCAAAATCTGAAATGTAAGTTGGTTGGAAGTCAAGAAACTTATTACAATGATATATTACACCAATAGGTAAAGTATAGACATATAGATCCCCGACTTCTCAAAGAAGTCGGGGATCTGAAGGATAATTATAAGAGGTGATATGAATACTCTGAGTCTTAAACTGAAAGGTATGAGTTGCGCGTCCTGCGCTAATAATGTTGAACAGGCAATTTTAGCTGTTGCTGGAGTGATTGATTGTCATGTTAATTTTGGTGCAGAACAGGTAACTATTAATTATGAACCTAAAAAAACAAATTTAGCAAAAATCCAAGCTGCGATCGCAGATGCTGGTTATTCATCTTTTCAGTTAGATGTAGAAGGTGAAGATACGGCAGCAACAGCGAGTAAATTAGCAGCAGAACAGGAACTTATTCTCAAGTTAAGAACTGGGGTTGTAATTAGTATTATTCTGTTCTTTGGTTCTTTACCGATGATGACGGGATTACATTTACCTTTTGTCCCTAAATTTCTTCATCATCCTTGGTTGCAATTAGCATTGACAACACCTGTTGAGTTTTGGTGTGGGGGATCTTTTTTCCGCAATGCTTGGAAGTCTTTAAAACGCCGCAATGCGACAATGGATACTTTGATTGCTTTGGGAACGGGTACGGCTTATTTCTATTCTTTATTTGTGACGCTTTTTCCTGATTTATTTATTTCCCAAGGCTTAGAAATTCATGTTTATTATGAAGTTGCAGCGATGGTTGTAACTTTGATTTTGTTAGGACGATTTTTAGAACATCGTGCTAGGGGAAAAACTTCAGAAGCTATTCACAAATTGATGGGAATGCAACCCAAAACAGCTAGAGTCATGCGAGATGGTTTAGAAATGGATGTTCCCATTGATGAAGTAATAGTTAATGATCTAATTTTAGTTCGTCCTGGGGAGAAAATTCCCGTAGATGGGAAGGTGGTTGATGGTAATTCTACCGTAGATGAGGCAATGGTAACGGGTGAAAGTGTAGCGGTGAAAAAACAACCAGGAGATGAGGTAATTGGGGCAACAATTAATAAAACTGGTAGTTTTAAGTTTCAGGCAACACGAGTAGGTAAGGATACTTTTTTGGCGCAAATTGTCAAGTTAGTCCAAGAAGCACAAGGTTCAAAAGCACCAATTCAAAGGTTAGCAGATCAGGTGACTGGGTGGTTTGTGCCGACGGTAATTGTGATCGCAGTTATTACTTTTATCATCTGGTTTAATATCACAGGTAATTTTACTTTAGCAATGATGACAATGGTGGGAGTTTTAATTATTGCTTGTCCCTGTGCTTTGGGTTTAGCTACTCCTACTTCTGTGATGGTAGGAACTGGAAAAGGTGCAGAAAATGGGATTTTAATTAAAAGTGCTGAAAGTTTAGAATTAGCACATAAAATAAATACGATTGTTCTTGATAAAACTGGGACCTTAACTCAAGGTAAACCTACAGTTACAGATTTTGTGACTATTAAAGGTACAGCAGATGGGAATGAACTTCAGTTATTAAAATTAGCTGCCAGTGTAGAACAAAATTCTGAACATCCTTTAGGGGAAGCAGTGGTGAAATATACGATCAATCAAGCTGTGAGTTTAGCTGATGTCAAGAATTTTTCAGCTATTGTTGGTAGTGGTGTTCAAGGAATTGTATATGAGCAATTAGTACAATTTGGCACACAACGCTGGCTTACAGAATTAGGAATTGATACAGATATTTTAGAACCACATCAAACAACTTGGGAAAGTGAAGGAAAAACTGTAATTTGGTTAGCAGTAAATGGTAATTTGGAAGCAATTATGGCTATTGCTGATGCCCTTAAACCTTCATCATTAACAGCAGTTAAAGCTTTGCAAAAATTAGGTTTAGAAGTTGTAATGTTAACAGGTGATAATCAACAAACTGCCCAAACAATTGCTAATCAAGTTGGTATCACTCAAGTTTTTGCCCAAGTGCGTCCCGACCAAAAAGCCGCGATGATTAAATTATTACAGCAAAGGAAAGTAGGGAATAAATCTCAAATTGTGGCTATGGTAGGAGATGGAATTAATGATGCACCGGCATTAGCACAAGCAGATGTGGGAATTGCCATTGGGACAGGAACAGATGTGGCGATCGCTGCTAGTGATATTACTTTAATTTCTGGAGATCTACAAGCCATAGTGACAGCCATTCAACTCAGTCGCGCTACTATCAACAACATCCGCCAAAATCTCTTCTTTGCTTTTATTTATAATATCATTGGTATTCCCATTGCTGCGGGTATTCTCTATCCCTTCTTTGGTTGGTTACTTAACCCAATTATTGCCGGTGCAGCAATGGCATTTTCTTCAGTTTCTGTAGTCAGTAATGCTTTAAGATTGCGTAACTTTCAACCAGGAGTTAGGTGAAAAGCAAAAGTAATCTTTAGCAATTAATTAATCATATCAATCAAACTAATCACACAAATCATAGTTAAGACGGTACTGAATATAACTGTTTTTCTGAGTTGTTCATGATAGGAATAGATCAACTGCTTCACTGCAAGTGAAACCCTAAAAATGAACACCAATATAGATAATCTCAACTCAGTTCGTAAACCTAAGATATTCAATCAATCAGCCAGTTTTGTTGAAGGTTGGTATTGGGTATTACTTTCTCAATCTTTACTGGTAGGTGATGTCAAAGCTGTGACAATTTTTGGTAAGGATTTAGTCGTATATCGTGGTAAAGATAGACGTGCAGTTATCCTAGATGCTTATTGTCCTCACATGGGTACAAGTTTAGCTGAAGGTAAAATAGAGGGTAATGAATTACGCTGTGTTTTACATCGGTGGAAATTTGATGCAGAAGGTATTTGTGTTGATATTCCTAATTTAGATGAACCTGTATCTCTGAAAGCCAAAACTTGGCCAGTAGCCGAACAATATGGGATGATTTGGGTTTGGACTGGGGAAACTCCACAACAATCTTTACCTTTTGTCTTAGATTGGGAAAACCAAGACTTTGATTTTTCTCTCGGTTCGCAATTTAGTATTGATTGTCATCCTCATATCTTACTTCTTCAAACTATTGATACTCAACAAATCAATCTAGTTAATAAATTACCATTAAAAATGGTTTTGGAGAAACAAGAACTCAATCAAAATGCGATTATTTTTAGCACTATTACAAATATTAATGGTAAGTCATTCTGGCTAAGTCTTTACCGGCGGTTGTTTAAAAATTCTCTTAATTACAGTGTTTGTTATTGGTATGGAACAACAAGTATTGTTTCCTTTACTAATGAGTCTACCCAGCTACATATAATATTTACAACTCGGATATTACCAGGGGGAAAAACTGAAGGTCAAACCCTATTAATGTCCAAAAAACGGAAAGGGATGTTAGGAAAGTTAATTAATAAATTGATGTTATGGGTAGGGAAAACAATTAGCGATCGCCTACTCAAAACCAATGATAGAATTTTACAAACCATCCAGTTTGATTTAAAAACTCCCCTGAAAGCAGATTTATCAATCATCCAATTTATTAACCATTTAGAACGACAAAAACCCCTAACATGGGAAAGTTGGTTATTAGTGCGATCGCGGGAACGAGAAGAAGAAGTGCGGGAAGAGAGAGAAAAACGCGAAAAATGGCGTGATGAATTAGTTAACGACTAAAAAATCGAGATTTTGACAATAAAAATGAAGTGGACTTGCCACTTCATCAATTCCCAGGTAGAACCTAGATCCGAGTATAACGACTAAGCATTTCCAAAATCGTATAAATACATACTAATTTTCATGTTTCACCGTTAGTTTCTTATCCATTCCCTATTCCCTATTCCCTATTCCCTTTCTTGTAAAAGTCTTAAAAATTACGGTTCTACCCAACGTCCATCAGCTTTAATCAGATTAATTAATTCCTCCACACCTTGTGATTCTGGGACTTTTTTAATTTCTTCCCGACCACGATATAAAGAAATATAACCGGGAGTTTTGCCCACATAACCATAATCAGCATCAGCCATTTCTCCCGGTCCATTCACAATACAACCCATTACAGCAATATCTAAACCTGTTAAATGCTTGGTAGCTTCTCTAACTACGTGCAGCACTTCCTCCAAATTAAATAAAGTCCGTCCACATGAAGGACAAGCGACATACTCAACCATTGTTTTCCGCAAACCTAAAGCTTGCAGAATGCTGTAACAAACAGGAATTTCCTTTTCTGGTGCTTCTGTTAAAGACACGCGGATTGTATCACCAATACCATCAGCTAATAATGTGGCAATACCCGCTGTAGATTTAATTCTGCCATATTCACCATCACCTGCTTCCGTCACACCCAGATGCAAAGGATAATCCATACCCAAATCATCCATACGTTTAGCCATGAGACGATACGCAGCAACCATAACAGGCACTCGTGAGGCTTTCATAGAAATTACCACATTATGAAAATCCAAAGATTCACAAATGCGAATAAATTCTATGGCAGATTCCACCATACCTTCGGGAGTGTCACCATAGGTAAATAGCATTCTTTCCGCCAAAGAACCATGATTTACACCGATTCGCATAGCTTTACCTTGATCACGCAAGGAAATTACCAGCGGCGCTAAGGTTTCGCGGATCTTTTCGCCAATTTCGTCAAATTCAGCTTTTGTGTATTCGGTGCGACTGGTATTAGGTTTTTCAAATACATATAAACCTGGATTAATTCGCACTTTTTCAATATGTTTGGCGACTTCCAAGGCGATTTTCATACCATTGTGATGGACATCAGCAACAATTGGCACATCCCGATAAGTTTTGATTAATTGTTGTTTAATTTCCGCCAGTGCTTTAGCGTGTCCGAGACTAGGAACAGTGACACGAACAATTTCGCAGCCTATTTCATGAAGACGACGAATACCCGCGACAGAACCATCAATATCCAGAGTATCTTCATTAATCATAGACTGTACCACCACCGGGTATCCACCCCCAATGGTGACATCTCCCACTTTTACAGGGCGAGTTTTACGGCGTTTGATAGTGGTATCAAAAGCGGGTTGACTAGATTCAGTGTTAGTAATTTCCAAAGTCGGCAGAGTTTGCATAATCTAAACAGGTAGATTTTCTGTAGCTAAAATATCAGATTGCCAGGGGTTATACTTCTCAGATTGCCACAATTGAGGTTATTTTAGGTGATAAAGTGGAAAAGTAGGTGGCAAAAGTCCAGGATTTCATCAACAACTAAATTTTTAATTTTGGATGATGCGTAAAACGATATGATATAAGACATCACTTCAGTCATCAAAAAATGAACGCTCTATGAAAACAGAAACCGTTCGCACGACGCTAACCATTCCTAGAGAACTCCTAGAAGCTACAGACAAGGCGGTTTTACAAGGAAAGGCTAAGAGTCGGAATGATTTTGTCGCTCAAGCTTTACGAAGAGAATTAGCCTTACAGAAACGGTCTGAAATTGATGCCGCATTGGCGGAAATGGCTAATGATCCAGATTATCAGGCAGAGGTATTAAAACTAGAGGTAGAATTTGCTACGGCGCAGTGGGAGGCGTTGCAGTTAGGGGAATCTCCAAGATGAGAAGGGGCGAGGTGTATGATGCACGTCTAGAAATGACTGAAGGCTCGGAACAGGGAGGAACTCGTCCGGTGATTATTGTTAGTCGTGATGTGATTAATCTATCTAGCCCTGTAGTTTTAGCAGTACCTTGTACCACCTATCAAGACGGAAAGCGAGTCTACCCTACTCAAGTTTTGATTTTATCACCAGATGGTGGACTAAAGAAAGACTCGATCGCTATGGCAGATCAAGTGCGGGTATTATCTAAAACCCGCTTTTTGCGTTTAAGAGGAATTCTTTCTGAGGTGGTGATGGCACATCTAGAGCAAGCGTTGTTAATTGCGTTAGATTTGCCAGGATGTGAATAACTTGATTAAATAGGGTTTGATGAATAAATCGAAAACCTAGATATATGAGGAGTTTCCGGGTTAAAAAAAGTGAATCAGGTGCAAGGAATAAGCGTTGAAACCATTCATTTACCTATCACTTTCTCAGATTTGAGACTATTCTTACCTCCTTCTAATTCTTCCTCCTGACTCCTGACTCTTGAATTCTCTAATAATTGTTTTTAATTTTTAGATGGTTACTTATTCCCTGTTGTGGGAGAGGAAGTTTGAGCAAATTGGCTGATTTGATGCCAAATATCCTGGGGAGTAATACCGAAGCCAAAGTATAATAACATAACGATAGCGGCGGAGATTATAGCTGTTTTAATGGTGGTTTTAATTAATTTCCAGAGAATGATAAAAACCACCCAAGCTACTATTAAGGTGATAATCATAGAGTTTACGCAATAGGAATTGATACTGAGTTTTTTCCCAAATTAAACACCCAAATCAGGATAATAAACTAATCTAGGGAAAAATTGCAACCTTCCTGGGCTAGATGCTTCTAATATATTTGTAAAGTGCAACTTTGGCACAGTATGGAAACTAGTTAGAAGTATGAACTACGAAATAGCACGGAAACTACTCATAGACCAAACCAGCAGTCTAGATAATCCAGATACTCTGTTGAGTCGTTTACAACAAGGTAAACCTCCTGTTCCTGGTCAAGTTACTTCCACCCTGTTAGCTTTAAAGGTGGTATTTGAGGCTTTAAAAACAGCACCAAACCTAGACAGAGAACTGGCTTTTGCTTTATATCAGTTGGCTGTAAAGGCGCAAAGATTTTTTGCTGCGGGACGAAAAGCAGGTGTAGAGTGGCCTCCCCTGCTTAATGAGGATTTAGTCCGGATTTCTTTGGGGGCTGAAAGTATTTTTTCTGGAACATGGCAAACTTTATGATTGCGAAATCTAGCAACCACCAAGATGATTGTGAACTCAATTAATAATAAAACTCCTGCTTTATTCTCTTTTCTCCTCCTTTCTTTTTCATTCTTCTTCATCCTGACTCCTGACTCCTGACTCCTGACTCCTGACTCCTGCTAAATTAGCGCGTTCTTAATTCTGTTTCTAATTTATCTATATCGGCTTTGAGTAACACCGTTATTTTACCGATGATGGCTTTACCTTCCTTGGGTTGGGCAATTTCTACCCAATACCCATAGCGATCGCCTATCCGTAATTCTCCCTTTAAGGATTGTTTGAGCATTGTTGAGATAAAGTAGGGTGCGTCGGAATTTTCAGTGTCAAACCATTGCTACCTTAATGACTTTCCGCGCCTTCATATCCATAAATACCTGTTCTAGATCCTGCAAAGGTCGGTGTTCACCAATGAGCAAGTCAAAAGGAATTGTACCACTAGCGATGAGTGATAAGGCAGCTTTCACATATTCTGGTGTATTGTGAAATACGCCTTTGAGAGTAAGTTCACTATAGTGCAATTGTTCGGTATTGACAGTAATTGTGCTATCTCTTGGACAACCACCAAATAAATTGATAGTTGCACCAGGACGACCGCAAGCGATCGCCGTTTCCCAGACACTCGGCACACCAGTAGCCTCTATCACGATATCTGCACCCCAACCAGCGGTTAATTCCTTCACTGTGTGGGCAGTATCCGTCACTTGATGATAATTAAAAGTCTTGGCTGCACCCAGTTTTTCACCAATTTCTAACCGTTGATTATTCCCACCCCACAATATCACCTCAGTATATTCTGCTAATACTGCCACAAACATCAAACCAATCGCCCCATCACCCAAAATCACTACTTTGTCATCGGGTTTGGCTCCAGAACGGCTGATACCATGCAACACACAAGCTAAAGGTTCAGTCATCGCCGCTAATACTAGGGGCAAATGATCAGGAACTAGTAACAAATTATGCCTAACTATAGGAGCAGGAATTTTCAGATATTCCGCAAATGTCCCATTATTCCAAGTTAGATGGGGGCATAAAGAATATTCTTTGCGTTGACAAAAGAAACATTTCATGCAGGGTGCAGAATTATTTGCCACCACGCGATCGCCTACCCGCCAATTCGTCACCCCAGTACCAACAGCCACAATCCGCCCCGCACCTTCATGACCAAACAGTGTCGGCGGTGTCAACATTTTGGCATGGCCACCACGTCGCCATACCTTCAAATCTGTCCCACAAGTCGTGGCTGCTTCCACCTGAATCACCACCTCACCGGCTTGAGGAGTGGGGTCAGGAACTTGTTCTAGGCGTAAATCCTCTTGTCCGTAGAGTAATGCTGCTAACAAAGCTTTCCACCCATAAAAAAGAAGTATGGCTTAAACCACCCTATCAAAATCAATTAAACACGGTTTTCTAGCATATTTAATGGTAGCGGCGTATATTTTGTATTTAAAATTAGCAATCCCTGATTTTACCTAAATTTCCGCTGATTAGTTCTCTATTCCCCATATTGAAAAATTCAAGAACTTAAAGCCGTTTGGGGTGAAACTTCTTGATTACGGGTTTCTAGCTTAGATAGTGGACTAGATACACCGTTGATACTTAAAACTGGTACTTCTTGTCTACAGGAGAGACAAAACCAATAAACTTCATGATGGCGAACATGACGCAGAATCGAACCACCACAGCATGGGCAGGTGTTAACTATGATACTCATACACTGTCCTCCTTGAAAAAAATTAAACACGAGTAACGTTAGAATTGATCTAGGCATTACCCTTAAACAATTCAAAATTCTAGATTTATGCTTGATTTGATAGCGTTCATTTTTTGTAGTCTTTTATTCCCCATTCGCAATTCTCCAATTTAGAGAAATTACTGGTGCAAAAACTATCAATAAATGCTAAATTTAACCTCTTTTAGAGTATTTCTACAAATTGATTTTTTTATCAAAACAATAAAAACCCATGAGAACATTATTAAACTATAAACTAGTATAGACCGTGTTCATCTATCTTAGGGATCATAAATATCTAATTTTTATGAGACAATTACTTTACCGTTATTTTACAGTCGTTTTGATAATTAACTAATGAAAATTGCTACTTGGAATGTGAATTCTGTTAGAACACGTTTAGAACAGGTTATCAATTGGTTAAGAGAAAATCCTGTTGATGTTTTGTGTTTACAAGAAACTAAAGTCATAGATCAGGACTTTCCCAGTATCGCGTTTGAAAATTTAGGCTATTATCCGTATATTTCTGGACAAAAATCCTATAATGGCGTGGCTTTGATTAGTCGTCAACCTTTGACAGATGTAATTATGGGTTTTAGTCCTATTTTACCGGAATTACCATCAGCATGGGATGAACAAAAACGGGTGATTACAGGTCTACTTGAGGGAGTCAGAATTGTGAATCTTTACGTTCCCAATGGTTCATCTATCGGTAGCGAAAAGTATGAATATAAGTTAGGCTGGTTAAAAATACTCAAAGAATATTTACAGACATTAATATTATCCAACCCAGCTATTTCTCTGTGTGGTGATTTTAATATTGCCCTAGAAGATATAGATATTAATGATAAAGTAAAGATAGATAATCACATCATGGCATCGGAATTAGAACGTCAAGCTTTACGAGATGTTCTGAATGTAGGTTTTGCAGATGCTTTTCGTAAATTCAACAGCGAAGGAGAAAATTATAGTTGGTGGGATTATCGCACGTCTGCTTTTAAGCGTAATTTAGGTTGGCGAATAGATCACCATTATCTCACACCAATCTTGTATGAACGCGCTCAAAGTTGTGTTATTGATATTGAACCGCGAAAGTTAGTTCAACCAAGTGATCATACACCAGTGATTGTGGAATTTTAGGTCAGGATTCAGGAGCAGGGGAATAGAGAAGCAGGGAGAAAATTTCTTTCTGACTCCTGACTCCTACTCCTAATATAGGTTTCCTATTGCTTATTACCCCCTGTTTCAGAGGCTGATTCAATAACTAGAATTAGTTCTGAAATATCAATTGGCTTTCTGAGAAAATGTACTATACCCAAAGAACTGGCTAATTCCTCTATATCTCCATAAGCGGTTACTAAAATAGTAGTTAAATCAATCTTTTGTTCCTGTAATTGTTGATATACTTGAGTTCCTGTTAGTTCAGGCATCCTATTATCTAAGATTAATAAATGCTGTAATTATCTACCCAATAATAAACCCCGGAAAAAATACAGCATATTTGTTAATATCTGTTCTATCCATAATATAACCTGATCTAACCATTCAAGAATTTGTTCTAAGGGGTGTTTTTCATAGCCTAATGAAGTTGCAGAAATATCAATCCAGTCAGGCTTAAAATTAAATCCTTGACTGGTTTTACTGTCTATTTCGGGAAATTCCTCATTTTTGGGTTCGCTTGCTTGTTGACTTATTTGGCGGTGAATATCAGGGAATTCTCTTTTTGCTTGAGGTTGCTGTACGGATTCCTGGATGTTGGTATTTGTTTCACCAAATAAATCATTCCATGATAACCAATTATCTCCTGAAGAATTATCAAAATTTAACTGATTGTTTGAGGATAAAACTTTTTTAAAATCAGGTTTTTCCGTAGAAGAATTTGAGTCAATTTGATAAATATTTCTTCCTCCAAAAAAGTAATTTATCGCCGCTGCTATTAAATCAGAAATTTGTGGTTTATGAGGTTTTAATTCATCATTATTAACGGCTAATCCCTGAACCTGATTTTGGAAATTATTAACAATTTCCTGACTGCGCTTTTGGACAGGGACTAAAGCAGTATCTTCTAAATTAGCAACTAATTTATCTAGAAAACTAAAAAGTTTAAGAGGATTGAGGAGAGATTTTTGGGCTATGATAGAATCTTCATCAGTTAACTTATTAAAAAGATCATCAATTTTGGGCAATAATTCTTGTTGTTGGTGAGCAATTAGTTGTAAAGAATACCGATATTCACTAATTTCGCTATTAATTCTATCTGCTAATTTGATGTTTTGCTGGGGTGTGAAAACATCGAAAATGCGATTATCCGCACTCACTAAGACTAAATTACGGGTTTGCAATTCTATAGCAATTCCCTGTACTGTTGGTATATGCTGTTGCAGGGTACTTTCTGGAGTTGGAGAATTTGGCTGGGGAAAAATTTTCTTCGACAAAGATCCTAAAAATGTGAGAGGATTTGTTTGTGAGGAAGTTGGTATATAAGTCTCTCCTGGAGGCAGATTTTTGACAACATCTAATATAATTTGGATTGGTGCATCACTGGTAGGAGGAGTTGCTGACTGTAATTTTTTGACTGTGCCATTTTGTTGCCATAATTGGTAAAGTGGATAAAGTAGAGAACCTACACCCGAACCAGTAGCAAATTGCAAATTCTTGAAAGTGGTTTCCAGTGTTTGTGTCAACCGTCGAGAATACTGGTAGACAAAGTTGAAGAGTTTGCTTTGATAGCGATGGGAGGAATCGGAAGACATGGTACTTATGTATAATTTGTAAGGTGAGGTTATCGTCAATTAAAGGCTTTAAATCACTATTTTTAATTTTGAATTGTTAAGAGATTCCCACAGACCTATGAATTTTCACCAATAGCAATTATTGACATTTATAGTAATTGGGAATTGCATGAGAGACAAACTAAAAATCAAAGCAGCTTCATTTCTGATTTCTGACTCCTGCTCTATATTATTTTATTGGAAATATGAATCTTCCTGTATCCTCATTAAATACCAAATCTATATCCACAGCAATTGAAATTCTGCGTTCTTGTTGTCAAGTTGATATCCAGTCAAACTGGCGATATCAGGAAGCTGACGGGGTGATTACTGATTTTATCCCATTTAGTTTAACTGATTGGCAACCTGTGGAACTAAATGAAAAAACTCATGTTTCTTGGACGGGGGGAAAACGGGTATTATGGTTAGGACAAAAATTTTCTGTTCCTGAACATTTACACAATTTTCCGTTAACGAGTTTGTCTTTGCGGTTGGCGTTGGTATGGTGGGCGGATGCGGCAGAAGTATATGTTAATAGTAAGCTAGTATTGACTGGAGATTTGTTCGATTCTTCCCCGCGAGTGTTGTTGAGTCCAAGTGTCAGTCCTGGTGATGAGTTTACCATAGCTTTGCGGTTAGTGAGTCCGGGACATTGCGACGGGGCGTTGATGCGATCGCTGGCAATTTACGAGTCAACAGACTACAATAATCCTGATGCTGGTTTTATTGCTGATGAATTAGCAGTTACGGAAATTCTTTTACAAAACTCCGCACCAGAAAAGTTACCAACTTTAGCGACAGAAGTTGAGAAAGTTACAAATCGCAAAGACGCAGAAAATCAAGACTGGAAAACATATCTTGTCAATTTACGACAAACTTATTTGAGTTTAGCTGAGTTTATCAACGCCCAAAAATATAAAATCAATTTATTAGGTCATGCACATTTAGATTTAGCATGGTTATGGCCTGTGGAAGAAACTTGGAAAGCAGTACAAAATACTTTTGAGTCAGCTTTACAACTGCAACAGGATTTTCCCGAATTAATTTTCTGTCATACCACACCGGCGTTGTATGCTTGGATAGAAGAAAATCGTCCCGACTTGTTTCGAAAAATTCAAGATCAAGTTACAGCCGGAAAATGGGAAGTTTTGGGTGGTTTTTGGGTAGAACCGGATTTGAATTTAATTGCGGGTGAGTCTATAGTGCGTCAGTTATTATATGGACAAAGGTATTTTCTCCAGAAGTTCGGAAAAGTATCTTCTGTAGTTTGGGTTCCCGACACCTTTGGTTTTTGTGCGACGCTACCCCAATTTTTTGCAAATGCGGGAATTGAGTGCTTTGTAACTCAGAAACTCCGCTGGAATGATACAACTAAATTTGATTATGACTTATTTTGGTGGCGATCGCCTGATGGCAGTCAAACATTAAGTTTCATGTCTGCACCTATCGGCGAAACCATCGAACCAGTTAAAATGACCAAATACGCTTGTGACTGGAAAACTCAAACAGGGTTACAAAATTCCCTTTGGCTTCCCGGAGTCGGTGATCATGGTGGTGGACCAACCCGTGATATGCTGGAAACTGCACGACGGTGGAAACATTCCCCAATTTTCCCCAAGTTAGAATTTACAACTTCCGAAAAATATGTTCAGCAAATAAAATCATCAACTCAAAACTTACCAGTTTGGGAAGACGAACTTTATTTAGAATTTCACCGAGGATGTTATACTACCCACGCAGACCAAAAACGCTGGAATCGCAAATCTGAACATCTATTATATAGTGCTGAATTATTCGCAACTTTAGCAAATATACTTTGCGCTGCAGAATTTCCGAAAACAGAAATAGAAACCGCGTGGAAAAAAGTTTCATTTAACCAGTTTCATGACATTCTCCCCGGTACTTCCATTACCCAAGTTTACGCAGACGCTTTACCAGAATGGGAAGCAGTAGAAAAATCAGGAACGAAAATACTAGAAAACTCATTAACAGTGATCGCCTCCACAGTCAACATACCACAACTTCCCAACCCTGAGAGCATCCCCGTCATAATTTTTAACCCTCTCAACTGGGAACGTTCCCAAGTTGTCACCATTGACTTATCAAAAATCATCACCACAGATTACCCAACCTGGAAAGTTGCTGATATTCAAGGAAAAAAAATCCTCTCCCAAAACAGCGAAAACTCAACCTTATTATTTTTCGCAACCATACCATCTATAGGTTACAGCATTTTCTGGCTGTCTCCATCTACCCCCCAACCCAAAACATTCCCGAAAAATTGGATTTTAGAAAACGAATATTTGCAAATTGAAGTTAACCCCGAAACCGGAGATTTAAAAAGTGTCTTTGACAAAACCCAACAACGAGAAATTTTAACCGGTGCAGGAAATCAACTTCAAGCTTTTAGCGACAGTGGACAATATTGGGATGCTTGGAACATAGATCCACATTATAACACAAAACCCCTACCTGCAACCGAATTAAAATCAATTCAATGGCAAGAATATGGAGAAATTCACCAACGATTGCGAGTAGTCCGTCAACTCGGAAAATCGGAATTTTGTCAAGATTACATTTTAGAACTTGGTTCACCAATTTTGAAAATAGCTAATACTGTAAATTGGCAAGAAAATCAGGTATTAGTAAAAACAGCCTTCCCTCTCAATCTTCAAGCCGAATTTGCCACTTATGAAATCCCCTGCGGTGCTATTCGTCGTTCCACAAATCCCCAAACTCCCGCAGAAAAGGCAAAATGGGAAGTACCCGCATTACATTGGGCAGATTTAACCACAGATACAGATACAGAGAAATACGGAGTTAGTCTCCTCAATGATTGTAAATATGGTTACGATGCTAAACCTAACCAACTGCGTCTCACCTTACTAAGAAGTTCCCATTGGCCAGACTCCCAAGCAGATAAAGGAATACACGAATTTACCTATAGCTTGTATCCTCATTTAAACAGTTGGGAAGAAGCAGAAACTGTCAAACGTAGTTATGAGTTGAATGTTCCTTTTCAAATATTAGTAAACCCAATCAACTATCAATCTAGATTAAACGCTTGTCAAAGCAAAAGTTTTCTATCTTTATCAGCAGATAATTTCATCTTAATGGCACTCAAACCCAGTGAAAATGATCCAGAAAAGTTTATTCTTCGCTTTTATGAATGTTATGGACAAACAGCAGAATTATCTTTGCAAAGCGAGATTTTAAATTTAGAAAACCCAACCGATTTATTAGAAAATAATATCAAACTTTCCGCAATAAATCCAGTAAATAAAAATATTTACCCTTGGAAAATTGTGACATTTCAAGCCACATCCAGCAAAATTCAGGAGTAGGGGCGGGGTCTCTCCGTCTAAAATAATCAAATTTGTGTTCATTCGCGTTTATCTGCGGTTAATTATTATTAAAAATTAATATTAGTGAAAAAGCGGTCAAACTGCTATTCAAAAAGCCTTCTATCCTGGAAACATAAAATTTTAGAGACAGAGAAAAATATTTTTTTTATAGAAAACAAATTCAGTAAACCTGATTTTTAGAGGCTTTTTCAAAATCATAGCTTCTATCTTAGGGTCTAAATTTGATTAAAAGAGGCAGTTTTTATTTCTTGTAACATGGGGTTACAAGCAATGCTTCATTTACTATAAGTCTTATGAATGATTTTTGTTAACTCTAGATAATTGTGATTAAAAACCATGTCTCGTTCCATAGTCCCGGCCGTTCTCTTAGTAGACGGTTACAATATTATAGGCACTTGGCCTTGCTTGATAAAAACCCGTGATCATGCCGGACTTGAGGCTGCACGGGGTGAATTAGTGGAAGCAATGACTAATTATAGTGCTTTCCAAGGTTATGAAACTCAGGTAGTATTTGATGCTCAATATCAAAACTCTCCTAGTAACAGAGAAACTATTACAAATTTTTTAACAGTATATTATACGGATTTTGGCCAGACCGCAGACACATATATAGAAAAAACCTGTGCGTCTCTCCGTCACCAAATAGCCCAATGTTTAATTTCCCGCATGATTGTCGCTACATCAGATCGAGCGCAGCAGTTAACAGTCCAGGGATATGGTGCTGAGTGGTTATCAGCGCATCAACTATGTGGCGAAGTAGAAACTACTGTTTGTCGAATGCGCCATAGGTATCAGTCGCAAAAACAACCTAAAAGTAGATTCTTGGTGAATGGAATTGATCCTCAAGCCAGACAACGGCTGACGGAATTACGAATGCGATTATAATTGCAGAATTCGTAAATCTCCGAATGTAGCTGCTGGAAAGGGTTTGGGTTGTTAAGAGTGAGAAATTTCAGCAGCAACAAAAAAAGTTTAAAAATTTTTTTCAAAACCCCTTGCATTAATTTGGATTTAGGTTTATTATAGCTAAAGTGAAAAGCGTTCCTCAGTAGCTCAGTGGTAGAGCGATCGACTGTTAATCGATTGGTCGCTGGTTCGAATCCGGCCTGGGGAGTTTAAACAAAAGACGAGGCGTGAAACTTATTAATTTTTGTTTCATGTCTTGTTTTTTGTAATTAGGTAGGGGCAAACCCCCTGTGGTTGACCCAAACAGAAGAGTAGGCACGGGGGCGCTACCCCTCACAAGGGTAGGTTTTTAATATTGTCTGTGAAGGCAAGACTGGGAAGACTTGGAGGGAACGTAGACAAGAAAGATTTTATACGCACAATAATTTTTTAACGGTGTGTTATTGTTGCCAAAAAACATAATCCTGTAGGGTTTTCCTCCCTTGTCACCTTGTCGCCCAAGTCTTGCCCTCACCAGAATGTAAAAAACCTACACCTGTCAGGGGCGCTACCCCTACATAAATCCAAATCTTTTATATAATCAATTTTGCCTACCTACTTAAATACGTCTTGTTCTCTGTTTACTTTATTAAAATCTGTTTAATGGTTAATTACTAAAATAGATGTACTTATCTTTTTTAGGAAATACCATGCCACAGCGGATAATTATAGAAGTCAATAATTGGTTTAGACGAGATAGAATTGTTCGTAACTTAGAACTTTTTCAGGATATTATTGTGATCTCCCTTTGCATGAGTTTATTTTGTGTGATGCTCATTCGATTAGGAGATATGTTTTTATCGTTTTTACGTCCATTAGATTTACGGCAAGTCACATCTGATATTCTGTTTATTTTGATATTAGTAGAACTGTTTCGGTTATTAGTTGATTACCTCCAAGAACGCAGTATATCCGTAGGTGCAGCCGTAGAAATTACGATTGTTTCGGCTTTGCGGGAGGTAATTTTACGTGGTGTATTAGAAATTTCCCGCGATCAACTTTTTGGACTTTCTGTATTTCTATTAGTTTTATCAGGAATTTTTCTAGCTTTACCTTGGATGCCTCGTTTATTAGAACAGGTGAAAATTAATAGACATGAGACAGTAGAACCAGAATCATACAGCATAATTCAGGAGTCAGGAGTCAGGAGTCAGGAGTAAAACGTAATTTTGTCGAAAAATAGGGAAGAGGATTATTTAACCAATTCCCAAATTAAATATTAGTTTTAGGGGGAGTCCTATAATATGTCTAAATTAACATCAAAACAATGGATTTTAATCAAACACAAAATTACACCATATTTGTTTTTATTACCTGCCTTAATTATCTTAATATTAACTGTTTTTTGGCCAGCAATTCAAGCATTTTATCTCAGTTTTACCAACTATGAAAATATAGGAGATCCTCCTCAATGGATTGGCTTTAAAAATTTCCTACGTTTATCGAAAGATCCGGTTTTTTGGCAAACATTACAAAATACATTTGTTTATCTAATTGGTGTTGTTCCTATTTTAGTATTTTTACCCTTAGCTTTAGCAATTTTAGTGAATCAAAGACTGCGGGGAATGAATTGGTTTAGAACAGCATATTATACCCCAGTTGTAATTTCTATGGTAGTAGCTGGGATAGCTTGGAAATGGTTGTATGCAGAAAACGGATTGCTGAATCAAATTCTCAAAACTTTAGGGATTTTTCCCGACGGAATTCCCTGGTTAACAAGTCCTGATAAGATATTGGGAATTGTTCCCATTTCCTTAGCTAGTATTATGGCTGTAACAATTTGGAAAGGTTTAGGCTATTATATGGTAATTTATTTAGCTGGATTACAAGCCATTCCCGCTGATATTTATGAAGCTGCGGCTATTGATGGTTCAGATAGTGTTCGTAAACATTGGGATATTACCTTACCATTAATGCAACCCTATTTAGCTTTAGTGGCTGTAATTTCGGCGATTTCAGCAACTAAAGTTTTTGAAGAAGTTTATATTATGACTCAAGGCGGACCACTCAATAGTTCTAAGACTATTGTTTATTATTTGTATGAACAAGCATTTGGTAATTTAGAAATTAGCTATGCTTGTACCATTGGTTTGGTGCTATTTTTAATTATTTTAGGTTTATCAATTTTAAGATTAGTTATCAATCAAGATGGGAATGATTTTAGTGTTTAATATTTAAAGATGAATTTTGCATCAATATCTATTACGAGTTGTACAAAGAGAATAGTCAATTTAGTAATAAATATAGGCAGTAATATAAAAATTGCCAACAAATTGAAATTAATAAGGTATTGACAATAAATTCAGGAGCAAAAATGAGAGAATGAAGCTGACTATTCAAATCAAAATCCTTCCCATTCCCAAAAATCTCCAACAACAATCCTGAAAATCCCGAAATCCTGATTCAGACAATATTTTCTTTATAAGCCACAGCAAAACGTTCAATTCCCGCTAAATCAGCATGAATAGAAATATTGCCATAATTCCCATTACTTACCAATAATTCCCGCACCATTTCCGCCTGTCCTGCCATCATTTCAATTAACCACAGCCCCCCAGGACGCAAATAATCAGGGGAAACATTAATTAAATGACGAATATAGTCTAAACCATCCTTACCACCATCTAAAGCTAAATGAGGTTCATGTTTCACCACTTCCGGCTGTAAAGTTAAGACCGTATCACTAGGGATATAGGGTGGATTGGATACCATACCGCTAAACTGACCCTTGAGAGATTCTAGAGGTTGCCACCAAGAACCCTGATAAAATTGAATCCGTTCCCGAAAACCCAAATTTTCAGCATTGGTTTCAGCTACGGCTAAAGCAGCAGGACTAATATCTACAGCATGAATCATCGCATCTGTCAAGACTTCAGCTAAACCGATGGATATCGCCCCACTACCCGTTCCCAAATCCGCCCAATGTCCTGTTTTTACCTCATCATTAGCAGCAGCCACAGCCAAATCAATCAATATTTCTGTTTCTGGTCTAGGAATTAAAACCGCATTGGATACCGTGAGTTGAAACTTTCGCCAAGCTGTCATTCCCGCAATATACTGAACCGGTAAACGGTCATCTAATCGCCTTTTCCATAATTGCTCTAAGTCAGTTAAAGAAAATTGTACGGGGATTTCCTGCCATGTTTTGAAAGACTCCAACCGCAGCGCCAAGCGGTCTAAATTAGCTATTGTTAATAAGAGCCAATCTACCTCCATTGGTGATATCTCCGCAGCTATAGCCGCTTGAATTGCGGTTTTACGCCACAGCCAAAGTTCTAATCCAGAAACTTTATAATTTGGCTTTAACATATCAGGAGGTAAAAATAATTTTCTATTTCTTGGGTTG
This sequence comes from Dolichospermum compactum NIES-806, assembly GCF_002368115.1. NCBI lineage: Bacteria > Bacillati > Cyanobacteriota > Cyanophyceae > Nostocales > Aphanizomenonaceae > Dolichospermum > Dolichospermum compactum. The sequence goes on from NZ_AP018316.1 coordinate 2,930,604, forward strand.
AGCGGGAGCTATAGAACGAATAAATTCTATTGATTCCCGTGAAGGAAACAAGAAAATTTTATTAGTGCTGGGATCATTACTACTACTGAGTGTGTCAATCACTCTATACAGGTCTAATACCTGAATTTCTGTATTAGCAGCTTCCTGTGGTTTAGCCTTTTTGAATGCTTCTAAAAGAGCTACGGCTTGTTCTTTATCAAAATAGAAAGGAATTAATCGCTCCTTTCCTTCTTGTCCTTTGGGAATTGTTAAATAGCTATTTTCTTGCTTAAATTTTGGCACAAACAAAGGAATACCATCAAATTTTTTGTCGGGTTTACCGCTAGTATTCAGCATGGTTATTGCCTGATCCACTTGTTTTTTAGTAGGGACTAAGGTAAAAACTACATTAGAGTCTTTATTCTTCTTATTTTCTACGACTAATTTATAGTATTCTGCTAAAGAAACAGGAGTGATTTGGATAGTGCTTGCTAACTGAGGATTTTCTTTTTTTAGTCGCTGTTCCAGGAAAGATTGAGCATCTTTTTTACTCAGAAAAAAGCCCACTTGAGAGATAGTTTTAGATTGATTCTTTCTAGAAATAACTACAAATTCTCCCTTGGGATTAGTCAGCGTAAAAACGGGTACTTCTTGTAAAGTTTTTACTACTTGCTCCTGTGGTAAAGCTAGGGCTTGGAGATTGTTGATTCCTAATATGCCCCCAAACATCACACTACCAGCCAAACCCAATGTCAAGCCCCAACGTACCAATAATTTCATGATCACTCCTCACCTCAATAATTTCATTAATGCCAGCAATTAGACAAATTGTCAGATTTATATCAATACCATGTCCAAATTGGAAAAAGCCTTGATTTGTAGGTTTGTTTGTGGAACGTAAACGTTCGCAAAGCAATCAGCATGAAACCCAACAAATGCGTTGGGTTGCACTGTCGCTTAACCCAACCCACAGGAAATTGTCAAACCTTTTGGTGGTGATGATATTATCACCTCTAGAAACTGAATATACACATTAAAGTTATTTTATTTTTATTTTTGCTTGGCTATTCATTTCCATTATCCCACCCAAAAGCTTGAAAACCCTATTATATGTCTTCTCTAGGAAGAAAGAAGATCCTGATGTTTTGCTATTCCATCCTGCGTTTAGTGACGATCTGATTACATTTAACGTTCCAAAAACCACCAAAAAGCGGTTAGTAAGGTGTTTAACGGATTTGGGAGGTTACAATTTATGCTAGTTGCTGTATAATTATGTAAATAAAATCATAATTTAACATTGATACTATCCTCATCTAAGAATGAAGCAAAAATTTATCCATGAATCTAGGGCTGACGCATTGACAAAGTTTCTTAAATATGTATTGTGAATTTAATCTCTTGTAGGGTGCGTCAGACCTGATAATTTGGTAGAAAACAGATTTCCTCTATCTGACGCACCCTACTCAATAAGTTATTCCCAAAACCGAAAACGAGGCAATTTCGTTCATTCATGATGATGGTAAGTTAGTGAGCGTGCGTAAGTCCATGAATCTTAAAAACGTACAAAAGTTATAGTTAAACAACAACAATTAACGACAGTCAGATTTTAGAAGCCACCGGAAGTGGGAAAATAAAATCATGCTAAAAGAAGACCTAAAGAGGAAAAGCCGATAATATGCACTTGAGTGAAATTACCCATCCTAACCAGTTGCATGGTTTGTCAATTCGGCAGTTGCAACAAATTGCCCGTCAAATTCGTGAGAAGCACTTACAAACCGTAGCAGCCTTTGGAGGGCATTTGGGACCTGGCTTGGGAGTTGTAGAATTAACTCTGGGACTTTACCAAACCCTAGATTTAGATCGGGATAAAGTGATATGGGATGTAGGGCATCAAGCTTATCCCCACAAATTAATTACCGGACGCTACAGTAATTTCGATACTCTCCGTCAAAAGGATGGCGTTGCAGGTTATCTCAAACGCTGCGAGAACAAATTTGATCATTTTGGTGCAGGACACGCTTCTACAAGTATTTCCGCTGCTTTAGGGATGGCTTTAGCCCGGGACTTAAAAGGGGAAAAATTTAAAGCCGTTGCGGTGATTGGTGATGGTGCTTTAACTGGGGGTATGGCGCTAGAGGCCATTAACCACGCTGGACACCTACCGAAAACTAATCTCCTGGTGGTTCTTAATGACAATGAAATGTCTATTTCTCCCAATGTGGGGGCGATTCCTCGTTATCTGAATAAAATGCGTCTGAGTCCCCCTGTGCAGTTTCTCTCAGATGGGATTGAGGAACAGTTAAAACATCTGCCTTTTGTGGGTGAATCTCTTTCTCCAGAACTGGAACGCATCAAAGAAGGAATGAAGCGGTTAGCAGTTCCTAAAGTTGGCGCTGTTTTTGAGGAATTGGGCTTTACCTACATGGGGCCAGTTGATGGCCATAATTTAGAGGAATTGATTACTACATTCCAACAAGCACATCAAATTACTGGCCCAGTTTTGGTTCACGTAGTCACAACTAAGGGTAAAGGCTATGAAATAGCGGAAAAAGATCAAGTCGGCTACCACGCTCAAACTCCCTTTAATTTAGCTACTGGTAAGGCGATTCCTTCTAATAAACCTAAACCTCCTGCTTACGCTAAGGTGTTTTCTCATACTTTAGTAACACTGGCGGCACAAAATCCTAAAATTGTCGGTATCACAGCCGCTATGGCTACTGGTACAGGTTTAGATAAACTACAAGCTAAACTGCCTAATCAGTATATTGATGTAGGTATTGCTGAACAACACGCTATTACCTTGGCTGCTGGTTTGGCCTGTGAAGGTATGCGTCCTGTGGCGGCTATTTATTCCACTTTCTTACAACGTGCCTTTGACCAAATTGTTCACGATGTTTGCATTCAAAATCTACCTGTATTCTTCTGTTTAGATCGGGCGGGGATTGTTGGGGCTGATGGTCCAACTCACCAAGGTATGTATGATATTGCTTATCTGCGCTGTATTCCGAATATTGTGGTCATGGCCCCCAAGGATGAAGCGGAATTACAACGGATGGTTGTGACTGGGATTAATTACACAGATGGACCTATTGCTATGCGTTTCCCTCGTGGCAATGGTCACGGTGTCCCCTTAATGGAGGAAGGTTGGGAATCTCTGGAAATCGGTAAGGGAGAAATTCTCCGTCAAGGGGATGATGTGTTAATTCTCGGCTATGGTACGATGGTTTACCCGGCAATGCAAGCTGCGGAAATTCTCAGCGAACATGGCATAGAGGCAACTGTGATTAATGCTCGTTTTGTTAAGCCTTTGGATACTGAGTTGATTTTACCTTTGGCTAAACAAATTGGCCGGGTTGTGACTTTGGAGGAAGGTTGTTTAATGGGTGGCTTTGGTTCTGCTGTGGCTGAGGCTTTACTTGATGCTGATATTGTTGTCCCTGTAAAACGGATTGGTGTTCCTGATATTTTGGTAGATCATGCTACGCCGGATCAATCTTTTGCAGCGTTAGGTTTGAGTAGTCCTCAAATTGCGGAAACTGTTTTACAAGCTTTTTTTAAGAAGGAATTAGCTGGTGTGAAATAGTTTTCATTGTCTGAATCAGGATTGTCAGGATTTAAGGATTGTCAGGATTAAATGATGTTTCTTTGTCCTGTTTATCCTGGTTCTTAATATCTCCAGAATTATTGAACGCAGATAGACACAGATAAATACGGATAGTTATTTTTCTGGGCAGTTTCATATAACCTACCTTCCGCACCCTAAACTGTCACACAACGAAAATTGGTCGTTTGGAGATTTGGTTTTAGCGAACTGCTTGCAGCAGCGCTTCGCTATCGCCTACCAATATTTCTTGGTTTTGGTACAAAATACAACATTAAATGGGGATAAAAATCAGAAAAAACCGATTGTGACACCGGGGGGTGCGGAATGTGGGATATAAAGTTGGTATTAAATATATTGGTAAATTTTCATAATTATGACGTTGCTAAACAATCGTTATCAGGTTATTCAGATTTTAGGTGCTGGGGGTTTTGGTGAAACTTTTCTCGCTGAAGATACCTATATGCCTTCTCGTCGTCGTTGTGTGATTAAACAACTTAAACCTATCAGCAATGACCCCCAAATCTATCAAATAATTCAACAACGGTTTGAGAGGGAAGCAGCGACTTTGGAGTATTTGGGGGAAGCTAATGATCAAATTCCTAAACTTTTTGCTTATTTCTCGGAAAATGGTCTATTTTACCTGGTGCAAGAATGGGTTCATGGTCAAACTTTGACTCATCTGATTCAATCTCAAGGACAATTACGGGAAAATACTGTTAGAGAAATTCTTTTAAGTTTGTTATCTGTGTTGGATTATGTCCACAGTAAAGGGATTATTCATCGAGATATTAAGCCAGATAATATTATTTTGCGGGAGATAGATAATAAACCAGTTTTAATTGATTTTGGTGCGGTTAAGGAAACTATTCGGACTACTATTAATGCTGCTGGACATCCTACTCAGTCTCTAGTGATTGGGACTCCTGGTTTTATGCCTAGTGAACAAGCTATTGGTCGTCCGGTTTATGCTACGGATATTTATAGTTTGGGTTTAACGGCTATTTATTTACTTACGGGTAAATACCCTCAAGCATTAGAAACTAATTCTCACACAGGACAGGTGATTTGGCAACAATTCGCTGGGGGTGTTTCTTCTCAATTAGCTATGGTACTAACTCAAGCGATTGAACCCCGCGCGGGCGATCGCTTTACGACTGCGAATAAAATGCTATATGCTTTAAAATCTGAGACTTCTATTCCTTCACAGGTGAATCATATTCCTCCAACAGCAGCAACAATTCGCATCACTCCTGCTACACCAATTCAACCTATATCTTCACCCTCTCAAAATCCTGTAATTAAAACCTCCAATAATCCGCAAATTTGGCAAAAACCAGCGTTTATTATTGGTGGCGTTTTGGTGGGAAGTTTAATGGGTGCGATCGCTATTTCTAGCATAAACCGACCACAAACTGCAAATTCTATTGTCACTAATTCCAACATCACAGAAACACCAAACCCAACCCCAATATCAACACCAACAACTATAAATACTCCTATTTCTGAAGCAACTTTATCTCCGACTCCTTCAATATTATCTGAACCTACAAAGTCAATTCCTGAAAATACTCCGATTCCTTCAATAGAATCAACTCCACAACCAGAAATAAAAAATGAACAGGAACAAACATCTGTAGTTTCCACACCAGAACCGTCTTCAGATGTTAAAGAAACACTAGATAAAATAAAAAATGAACAGGAACAAACATCTGTACTTCCCACCACAGAAGCATCTCCAGATTTTAAAGAAAAACCAGCTAAAAAAATCCAAAAAAGACGTGATCAAGTAGTTACTAATATTAGGCAAAGTGTACCAGCATTTCCTACAGGTACATCAAGAAGTAGTGTGGAAGAAACGCTAGGTAAAAAGAAAGATCTAAGGGGATTATGGCCTAATACTCGTGCAGTTACTTATAAAGTTGTCCCTGATAAAATTGATGTAGGCTACTTGTTTGACAAGACAACTGGAAAGCTAAAACAAACGGAGGCAGCTTTTGCATCGTCTGTAGAACCTGAAGTTATGCAGACAACTCTCAATGGTTTATTGAATGGAGAAGCTACAGCAGAAATCAAGCAAGGACTGGAACAAGTTCAACAACGACAAATAGATAATTTCACCTTTAGTAAAGGTGGTGTGAAAGGTCAAATAATTCGACAAAACTGTGATTTTATCTATATTAGTATTTGGGATGCTGATTTACATGATTTTGTGAATCCAGAAAATGCAAAACAGTGTTAATTGTGAAACAATATCAGGATTTAACTGTTGTTAAATTTAACGGTTTTCCAAGGATTCTATCCGCACTTTGAGTAAATCTATTTGTAGGTCTTGCTGATAAGCATAATCTCTGAGAACTATTTTCTCTAGGCAGGATTCTAATTCTTTCTGTTTTTCTTGAGAATTAGATAGTTGTAATTTTAAATCATCTAACCGGCATTCCGCACTTCAAAGTGTCACATACTTATGCTTCAAAAAATGTTACTAAATTAGGATAGTTTTATTAAGTATTAATATTGATTTTTCCTGGTGGTAATGCGATAGCGAAGCTCTCCGTAGGAATCGCTATCTGACTATTATTAGCCCTATATTAGTAATCTTGGTGTATTACAAAATGAAGTGCGGAATGTGGGTTTTAGATGAGTATACAGAGAAGGTTGAGTAAGTGCGATCGCAAAGCGCGACCCAGGAATCGCTCATTCTAAGACTAAACGACCTATTATTCCATGAATTATCCTAATAAAAATCCCCTGAAAAGATGTAAAAACAATCCTTTCAGGGGAAATTTATCAACAATCTACGCCGGGTAAATTCTTAACCGCCGATTAGGTTCATCGCCAAAACTATCGGATTTGAGGCGATAATGTTCCACCAACTCATGCTGCATTTTTCGCACTTGGGAAGAACGGGGTAATAACTCCACAGGCTGACCTTTAGGGATGACAATCTGCTCTACAGCAAGTCTGGCTTCCTCCAAAGCGTCCATTTCATCATCACCACCGTTGTGTAATAACAGTTGTAATTCTCGGTCGTCGCCAATATCTGGATCATCAATATTCAGTAAGCGGCGAAGACTGCGAGTAATTTGGGGAATTGTACTAGACTTGATCACATGAATAGGGACATGACGAGCCTTAGCCATTTGTCTTAACTTAGCGTGATTCTTGACGTGCGATCGCAAAGCCAGAATAGCATCCGCACTATCTAAGTCTTTGATCAAGACCACAGGCAAAGTTAGCACATTAATCACCTGTTCCAACTGGTGACGACTCACCCCATAGGGGTAAATGTGTAATGGTAAATCTTCCCCATTTGGACCTGCTTGTTTACGGCTGACAAAATCAAAACCTTCAGAGTAATTGAAAGATTCATCCAACAACCGATCAAATTCACTGCGTCCCGTTGGTCTTTCCCTATCCAGAGATAAAGGTGGTAAAGCCACCATTTGTCCAGAAGAACGCCAACCATTAGGTTTAGCAGAGAGGAAAGATTCTTCCACATTAGTAACGTGACCATTGCCATTACCATTCCCATTGCCACCATTGACCACAGCCAACTGTCTAGCAATAGCAACCTTGCCATGATCATCAACAGTTCTCGTCTGTGGAGTCGGTTGACGACCACGTAACAAAGTATCAACCGTATCAGCCACAGATTCATGAACTACCCAGCGTTGCCGTTCCAACATTTCCACAGCAATCTCAAAAGTAGGCGGCGCTTTGCGTTCCAAAACGGTCTTTTGCGAACCACGCCGTCTAGCCTCATCATCTCCCAGCGTCACCGGCTGAATCCCCCCAACCAAATCTGACAGAGTAGGATTTTTAATCAGGTTTTCAATCTGATTACCATGGGCAGTTCCCACCAATTGCACCCCCCGTTCAGCAATTGTCCGGGCTGCTAAAGCTTCCAGTTCCGTGCCAATTTCATCAATAACAATGACTTCTGGCATATGGTTTTCCACAGCCTCAATCATGACTTGATGCTGTAATTCTGGCTTAGAAACTTGCATCCGTCTCGCCCGACCAATGGCTGGGTGAGCAACATCACCATCCCCAGCAATTTCGTTAGATGTGTCAATAATCACCACTCGCTTATGTAAATCATCCGCCAGTACACGGGCAATTTCTCTTAAAGCTGTAGTTTTACCAACACCAGGACGACCAAGCATGAGAATTGATTGACCAGTTTCCACCAAATCGCGGATCATGGTAATTGTTCCGAATACCGCCCTGCCGACACGACAAGTTAAGCCAATAATTTTACCACTACGGTTGCGGATAGCACTGATCCGATGCAAAGTTTGCTCAATTCCAGCCCGATTATCCCCCCCAAAATTTCCAACTCGTTGAATGCAATCATCTATCTGTGCTTGAGTGATCGGTGTTTCGCTCAGATACTCTGCTGCATGGGGAAACCGAGCTTCTGGACGACGGCCTAAATCCAAGACTACCTCAACTAAAATATCTCCTTTCGGATGATTCTCTAGTTTTTCTCGGAGGTCTTGAGGCAAAATATTTAACAACTTTTGGAGATCTTCTGTAATCGTCATGCTTTCTATTGGTGACTTGACGTTTTTAGAGATAAGGTTGAAGCGTTACCGCCCAGACTTAATCTGGGAAACGAGAGTATTGGCAAGCCTTACAGCCTCCCACAGTAATTTCGGGTCTTCTTCTAGGCGAATATGACCTTGATTATCAGTGTTAATCACCTCCTTTTGTTGCAACTGGTCAAGAATGGGTGACAGCAATACACGGGCGTAACTACCATAGGCAACCCCGGCTATTTTGGATTTTGGATTTTGGATTTTGGATTTTAGATTGTGTTCTTCTAATCCAAAATCTAAAATCGGCAATCTAAAATCATTAAGCAGTCCCATTCCCTTTAATTTAGGGACGGTGTAGCTATTAGTGCCGCCTGCTAACTGCACATATCCCGGTAGGTTTGCTGTCAAAACTTTTTGTCCTAATTTTATTGTGGCTATAGTAGTACCATCACCAATATCACCACTCATAGAACGTCCATCAGTTTGCCAAATTAAAAACTGTGGCCGGGGGATAATTAAATTGTAAATTGCTTGTAGGTAATCAATTAAACCTTCTCCATCATTGCAACTGATGGCTACCAATTTTAATTGATCTGCCCAGGGTGTCATTGCGTCCCATAACCGTTGGAATTCTGCCAACCGCCCCACTTGAGTATGAATTTCTACGGCTTCTATTCCCGTTGACATAATCAATGGTGCGATCGCTCCTGGCGTTGACACATAAGATTTTGTATAAATTATCCCATAAGGACAGATAGGTAGGCAACGGCCACAGCCATAACATTTTTCAGAAATTACTCCAGAAAAATCATCTTTGGTATTGTTAAATAAAATTGCCTGGGCTGGACAAATTTTCTCACATGGTCTAGAACAATCACTCGGACAGTCTTGAGAATTAAACTCAGCTTTCCGAAAATGAGGGTCTTCGCCATCATTGAGACTAACCATTAACAATGGTAAATTACCTGTAAAGGCAAAGCCTCGCTGCTGGGCATCCTCTACCAAGTTTTGGGCTATCAGTAAAGCTTCCTGAGTAGTGGCAATAACTGCCGGGTCGGCAGCCACATCTATACAGTCAGCACCCGCCAAAGTGTATGCTAACGTGAGATTTCTGACCGCGGGAAGATGTTGATAACTGGCTCCGCAAATCAATTTGAACCAATTACCTTGTTTTAGGGATTGTAAAGGGGCTAATAAATCAGTCACATTTCCATTATGCGTTTATTTCACTGGAAATTGCAGCCTGTGATCAGGAAAATTTAGATTTTTTTGTTACTAATTTTTTATTGGCATATTTCGATACTACTGCCCAAAGTAATCATTTTCCCTACTTCTGCCACGGGAACTCTGGTATTTACACTTAATCTATAAAAATGATTAAATTGCGCTGTATTTACATAAGTGGGCATAGTTGCTTGGCGTTTTTGCCCAAAGATTTTTTGGAAGTTTGGATAAGCCTCCCCTGTATAAGTGTCCCGCGTGGGGACGACACAACGTTGACAAGGATTAATCCCTAAAAATCGGACATCTCCCACCTGAAAGGCTACTGTTTCCCCACTAGCCGCAAATAAGCCATCTTCCCAAAATCCTGGGACACCATCAATTTCCATATTGGCACGCATTCGCCGCCGCATTTCAGCAACATTAATCCCAGAAAACCAAGATGCAACCTCTGTTAAAGTAGCCGTACTAATTACCGTTGCCCCCGGTGAATCTGTATCATCAGGAAAACCCATTGTTGTATTTTGCTGTAATTGCACAGGAAAACCCAAAAAATCGCTGATAACTGCGGTTAATGCTGGACGTTCTTCATCTAAATGAAAAGCTTGCGCGGATTTTTCACCAGGAAACTTAATCTTGATCAGCCTTTGTTCTAGAGAAAACTCTGAACGCAACATTAGGATTTGCGGATAACGCTTCCCATTCACAAACCTATTTTGCGCGTCAACAAAAGCAAATTCCCGGTCATATTGAAGTGCGCCACTAGAGAGAATAGTTGCTTCTTGTACTTCTATGCCATCCAGTGACTTGATTGGATATAGCAAAATCTTTGCTAAATAAGGGGTTTGCACTTGAGTTATATATAAAATTTACGTCAAACTTCCTTTTTCATTCTGAAGTCCTGATAGCGCAATGTGGCGTTAGCCTGACTCGGTGACTCCTGAATTCTTCTATATGACATTGCTTCATGGTTGTGGAGATGAATAAGCAGGAGACTTATCAATTGCACCCATTCTATCGAGAGGCCAAAAACGAACTACAGCCCGACCAATAATATTACTACGGGGAACAACGCCCCAACAACGCCCATCATAACTGTTAGGACGATTATCACCAAGCATGAGGTAGGAATTTTGGGGGATAACTTCTGGTTGAGCTAAGAAAGGAGGCTGAAGTCCAGTGCTATTGCAAGCTTCAACGAATGTTTTCACATTAGAGGATAGATAAACATCTTCCCGTAAAGGCTTGCTGTTGATATATACTTTACCTTCTCTGAGTTCTACTTTTTCACCGGGTAAACCAATTACTCTTTTAATAAATGCTTCCCGTTCTGGATTATTCTGTATTTCTTGGGGAGGTAAAAATACGACTATATCTCCCCGTTCCGGTTTAGCAAAGCTATACTTTACTTTATCAACAATAATTTTGTCTGCCTTCCATTGGTCTTTAACACCATGTAAAGTTGGTTCCATAGAGCCAGTGGGAATCCAACGGGCTTCAGCAACAAAGGTACGAATTCCCATAGCCAAAAAGATACTCAGTATCATTGTTTTACCTAGCTCTACTATCCAGGAGTTATCCGGTTCTTGGCTAGAGTTTTTATCAGACGCTTGATTTTGCATGAACTTGTTGAAGTATGTTATGAGACTAGTATTGAACTCAGAGGGAGAGACTTGATATTATTAATCTTAACGAGATGGAGCATATGGTAGGTAAATAAAGTAAAAAATCTAATGTTTTTCTTTTATCAGCTACAAACATTCAGGTTTTTAGCTTACTTGACAAGAAACCTTTTTAACACAAAACTAAAATTGACTGTTATCCATCATTCATAAATACTCTAGGGAGGAGAGAATGGGGAACAGGCTTGAAAGTCTCTTGATATATAGATTTGTCCTGAAATTTTGTTCCTCATTTACCTAAAATCTGTTGTAGTTCCTTTATACTGAAAAATCTTAAATCCATGTCAACTCCACAAAGTTTACTAATTCGCCACGCTGAAATTATTTTACCCAATAATGAGTCAATGATCGGGGATGTGCTGATAGAAGGAAGGCACATAACCCAAATAGGGCAAGAAATTACTAATGCCACACCCTCTCGTGAGATTGACGCACAAGGATTAACTTTGTTGCCCGGTGTGATTGACCCCCAGGTGCATTTCCGTGAACCGGGACTGGAATACAAGGAAGACTTGTTTACTGCCAGTTGTGCTTGCGCTAAGGGGGGAGTTACTTCCTTTCTAGAAATGCCGAATACAAGACCTTTAACCATTAACCAATCTGCTTTAGATGACAAGTTACAACGGGCAGCCCAGAAGTGCTTGGTTAATTATGGCTTTTTTATTGGGGCTACGGCAGATAATTTACCAGATTTACTTTCTGCCCAGCCAACTCCGGGAATTAAGATTTTTATGGGTTCAATGCACGGAGATTTGTTGGTGAGCCAGGAAGAGACTCTAGAGGCGATTTTTGCCCAAGGAAGCCGTTTAATTGCTGTTCATGCAGAAGATCAAGCCAGAATTAAGCAACGAAAACAGGAGTTTGCGGGGATTACAGATATGGCTGTTCATTCCCAAATTCAAGATAATCTAGCTGCTTTGTTAGCTACCCAATTGGCGTTAAAGCTTTCCAAAAAATATCAACGCCGTTTACATATTCTGCATATGTCAACAGCAGAGGAAGCGGAGTTGCTGCGTGAGGATAAACCTAGTTGGGTGACGGCAGAGGTGACACCTCAACATTTACTGTTGAATACTAGTGCTTATGCAACTATTGGTAGTTTAGCGCAAATGAATCCACCTTTGCGATCGGCCTATGATAATGAAGTTCTCTGGCAAGCTCTACGTGATGGTATCATTGACTTTATTGCTACTGACCACGCCCCCCACACTCTGGAGGAAAAAGCCCAAACTTACCCCAATACTCCTTCAGGAATGCCCGGTGTAGAGACTTCTTTACCTTTAATGTTAACCGCTGCTATGGATGGAAAATGTACTGTTGCCCAAGTTGTGCAATGGATGTCTAAAGCTGTTGCGGTAGCCTATGGTATTGCTAATAAAGGCGAAATTACCCCTGGTTACGATGCGGATTTAGTTTTGGTAGATTTAAAAAATTACCGTGAAGTTAAACGGGAAGAAGTTGTCAGCAAGTGCGGTTGGAATTCTTTTGAAGGTTGGAATTTAACAGGTTGGCCTGTAACAACAATTGTCGGCGGTGAAATTGTTTATGATCATGGTCAGCTAAATACACAAGTGCGTGGACAAGCTTTAACTTTTTCCTAGTTAGTTGTCAGTTGTCCGTTGTAGATACAGCAGATTCCGCTCTAATGAGGTACAAAGTTGAATCATGAAACTCTTGTGGTGCGGGCATCTTGCCCGCTAGATGTGTACCTCATAACACCGGGAAGTGCTGTAGTTCAGAATTTACAGCAATAATTTCGGCTTGACGGCTGCCATTTTCACCATATTTTAAACATACCTTTAAATAACTATCTGGTAGATATGGCATTCGTTCAGCCCACTCAATTGCCACAATTCCTGGCATTACTTCTATGCCTTCCCAGTAACTTTCTAGGTTCAATCCTGTAACTTCTTGAGGTTCTAGACGGTATAAATCTAAGTGATAAAGGGGAATACGTCCTTCTGTGTACTCATTAATCAGAGTAAAAGTAGGACTAACAATAGAATCCATTATCCCCAACCCTTTCCCAATACCTTGGACTAAGGTAGTTTTACCAGCGCCTAAATCGCCTTCTAGTAAAATCACACTTTTAGCAGTTAAAGTTTTGCCCAAGGTAATACCTAATTGCTGTGCTGCTTCCATATCAGGAAGGAAAATTTTAGTCATTGGTAATTGGTAATTGGTAATTGGTACAATTCTCTCACCCTGCCCCCTGCCCCTGACAGATGTAGGTTTTTTACGTGGGTGTGAGTATTTACTGCTGAAAGAGAGAGAATGAAACTTTCAAACAACCTCTAAGATGCAGACAGAATACGCCTCATAGCTCTCTCAATAAGGGAACGGAAATAGATTGACACTCTCACTGGCTTTAGCCAGTGAGATTCTTGGTTCAACGAGTCCACTTAACTTAGAACCCTTGCGGTATCTAAGCCAGAGGTGGTTATCTCCCCAAGCGTTAACTTTCCCTCAGCGGACAAGGTAGTTGCATTACTGCAAATTTTGAGTAAAATATTCAGCATTAACATAGTACAACATCAAAGAAAAATGCCCAAGTCAGCTGCATTCAGTCAAAGTTGCGGCAGGTAAACGGGGTTCTGTCACTGGTTTTACAGGGGCAATTTCCTTGGGGTTGAGTCAAAGTGCTTTAACTAATATCGAATTTACTCAGTTATTTTATGCGTTGGCTTACTGTCCGGCTTTGAATTTAGATTCTGTACCTCATTAATCTGCAATCTGCTGTATCTTTAGTTGACAGGCGAAAATTGAGAGTATTTAGGTCAAAACCTGACTCCGTAAGGATTCTGTTATAATTAATTCTCAATTACTGTTAAAACAACTTCAGAGTCATTGAACGCTTTGCAACTCTATGTATCAGGTATCGCTTCCCCAATCGCTTCAGCAAGACTTACCACTTACTGCGCTTGCACCCATGCAGGATGTCACCAATCTCTGGTTTATGAAAGTTATCGCCCACTACGGTGGCCCTGACTACTTCTTTACTGAGTATTTTCGCGTCAATGATACCTCACGACTCAATCGGAAAATCCTGGCAGCAATTACCGAAAATGATACAGGTCGCCCGGTTTTTGCTCAAATGATTGGCGAAAGTATTCCCGATTTAGCCAGAACGGCAAAGGAACTCTGCGACTATAATATCGCTGGAGTAGACTTGAATATGGGCTGTCCTGCGCCGAGAATCTATCGTAAAAATGTTGGGGGTGGATTGCTGCGAGAACCGGAAAAAGTCAAGCGGATTTTGGGAGAACTGCGTTCTGTGGTCAATGATAGACCTTTAACGGTGAAGATGCGCGTAGGTTTTGAAAATACAGATAACTTTTATAAAATCCTAAATATAATTGCTGATAATAATATTGACTTATTGAGTTTGCATGGTCGCACGGTAAAAGATATGTATCACGGGGAAGTTAAGTATGATTTGATTGCGGAAGCGGTGAGACGGGTTAACTGTCCAGTGCTGGCTAATGGCAATATCAAGTCGGCGACAACTGCCTTGGAAGTGCTTTCGCAAACGGGGGCTGCGGGGGTGATGGTGGGACGTTGGGCGATTGGAAATCCTTGGCTGTTTCATCAAATTCGTCAGGCCTTACGGGGAGAACAGATCACACTGGTGCCGTTAACGGAGGTACGCCATTACATCGATCGCTTATGGCAAACCCCTACAGCTTCCACTATGCCAGAACGAGCGCGGATCGGCTACCTGAAAATGTTTCTGAACTACATTGCTTTGAATGTTGATACTGACGGTCATTTCCTGCGGCTAATGCGACACACCTCTACAGAGATAGAATTATTTAACCTCTGCGATCGCTTTCTCCTCACAGATTTAACGAAAACTTTAGCCCTAACACCCTCAACTATTCTTGTCTAAATCTAGAACAACACAGCGTAAATAAACCAACCATTCTCAATTCAAAGACAGACAGCAAGCTAGTTTTACTCCTGACTCCTGACTTCTGAATTCTGCTGTATTTAATAAATACGTGAGTTTGACGAAAATAATTTGACCCCTCTGGTAAACCTCTCCTTTGCACCTCTCCCTAACTCTCTCCTAAGAGGAGAGGGAAAAGGGATAAGATTTAATACTGGAGAGGCTTAAAACTCTGATTTTATGCTGCTAAAAACAAACTAATATGCCCCTCTCCGCGTCCGAGAGGGGTTGGGGTGAGGTTCAATGACTCCTACGTCGTCACGCTAAGCTATTGAATTCACGTTAATAAATGGGTACGACAGGACTCGAACCTGTGACCGTCCGCTTAGAAGGCGGATGCTCTATCCAACTGAGCTACGTACCCGTGAAGCCTTTACTATTATATCTAAAATCGTCTAAATAAGCAAGAGGAAATTAAAAATTTCCTAATTTCAGTAATAAACTGCAAGTGATTGAGCAGTCGGGGTAGAATAAGAAACAAAATAGATACGATATTCAGATATATTGTGATGTCAAGGAGTAATTGCCCATGAATATGTATACTTACATAGAAGCTTACCCCAGTTAAGTATCCAGTCCCCGGCAAATGCTCTTTCCCAACTCGTCAAGTAATTATACTTCATCGTAATGATACTAGAAACCATTACATATTCTTTATCAACAAAGCCAATGTGAGGAGTTATTTACTAGTGCTATGTTTATTCTCAAACGGCAGGATGTTGAAATTCCGACGGTTCAGCACCCGAACCAAGAAGATCGGCAAGTGCCAATTCTCTATTATCAGGGGCAGACTTTTCGCTTGATTACGGTTTTTAAGTCCAATGAAGACTGTCTGTCATCAAGGTAAGAAGCCGCAAATTACAGCAGGAGTTAAGAGTAAACCTAACTATCTGGCTTTGAAGTTAGATTCGGTACATCATTGATCTGCAATCTGCTATATTTCATTCAATGTGCAAAAAATATTACATTCAGAGCATTTACTTAGTTAGTCCCTATGAGTAAATCTTACGACAATTCATCTCCTGTCAAGTCCCTATTAACTACTCAAAATCTCGTTTTGGCTTGTTTTAGCTGGGCTGTTTTAGCATTGTTATACTTTTTGTTGTTTAGTGCCAAAATCCCCGACCCAGAGCAACGTGGAATGGAAGTCCGCGCTCAGTGGTATGTAATTAGCACAAATATTTTTGAAGCTGTGGCTTATTTGGGCGCAAGTCTCTTATGCTGGAGGAACTGGCGGAGTACCCAAATGGTTAGTAGTGGAAAAGTCTGGCTCTCAATCGGGTTAGGAATGTTTGCCTATTTTATAGGTGGACTCGTTTTCGGCTATACAGAAATCGTCCTCAAACAAGATCCAGATGTATCTATTACTGATATATTTTTTGTCCTCACATATTTATGTTTAGGGACTGGTATGGCTTTAGCCTTGGTTTCTCGCCGAATTAACCTGGAAGCACGACAGTGGCTAATTGTGGCGGCAGTTGGAGCATTAGGCAGTTTTCTAGCTTGGTTGATTTCTCAAAAGGAAAAAGCATCAACTGAACAAATTGCCTTTTTGCTGAATTTGTTTTACATAGTTAGCGATGTGGCGTTACTCATGATTGCCACAACTATGCTACTGGCTTTTTGGGTAGGTAAAGTCTCCTTGTCTTGGCGAATGATTGCCGCAGCCGCATTTTCGCTCTACATTGCAGATATGTGGCTTAAATTCGCTCAAAGACCGGATTATCAAAGTGGAGACATACTAGAAGTATTCTGGGTGTTTAGTGGAGTGTTATTCGGTCTGGGTGCTGTCCTCCTAGAATACGACGCATCATTGAGTCTTAAATGCCGAGACCGTGGACGCAAACGAACTTAACAAATTTTGGTGTCTACCGTGAGAAAATTAACAGATTCTGACAAACAAGAAATTCTCAAGCTATATCGAGAAACTGCCGAAACAACCTCGACTTTGGCAGAACGCTATGGTGTTAGTAATTCCACAATTAGCCGACTGCTTAAAAGTACCTTACCAGAAGAGGAGTATGAATTTCTCGTTTCTTTAAAACGTGCTGCTAGAACCCCTGAAGGCAGAGCGCAGGTAAGTTATGAGCAGTTACCGCTGTTGAATCAACCACCATTGACAGTGGAAATTTCTAGCACTGCTGATACGGTGGAGGGGTTATCTGATCTAGAACAGCCAACAATAGTAGCAGAACCAGAACCAGAACCAGAACCAGAACCAGAAGGAGATGGTGATTCTGATTTTGCTCACCCTATTCCGGTTAGTAGACGGGTAAAAACACGCTCCTCCGCAGTGGAAAAACCCAAACTTCCCGTTGTCAAGGAAACTCCTGTTGTCAAAGAACTAGAAATTGTCAGACACAAGCCGACAGAAACGCCAATTATCCCCAAACCCAAGATAGAGCTAGAATCTTCATATTCACAGCCGAATTTGTTTGCGGAGATATTGGATGAGGATTTGCTGGATGAACCTGATGATTTGGATGACGATTTAGATGATGATTTGTATGAGGATGAGGAGGATTTTGAGGACGAAGACTATGAAGCCCCAAAACCCCTAGTTACCAGACGGGGAAATGGGGAAGTATCGGTTCAGGTTTTACCATTGTCGGTTGCCCATTTACCGAAAACTTGCTATTTGGTAATTGATCGTTCTGCGGAGTTAATTACCCGTCCCCTCAAGGACTTTGGTGATTTGGGTCTGATTCCGAGTCTGGAAAATCAACAGAAAACTCTACCGATTTTTGATAATCATCGTGTGGCTAAACGCTTTTCTACTAAGCGCGATCGCGTGATTAAAGTCCCCGATAGTCAAATGCTCCATAAGGCTAGTAGCCATTTACAAGCTAAGGGGATTACACGACTGTTAATTGATGGTCAGGTTTACTCTTTGTCTTTAGTTTAAAGGCAATGGTGACATCTGCTGGTTGGAGTAGTTAACTACTCTGACCCCTCCTTGATCCAGGTGTCCTCTGACCATGTTAAAATTAGAATAATATTCATAATTCCGACCGATTTTAAGTAGTTTATTAAGCCAACTAGGTGCTATTAATTGCTTAATTTCAATTTTGTCTACCGCTTTATTCAGAAACGTATCTACCGTAATGGTTAACACTGCTGCTTCTCCTGCAACTAATCGTAAGCCTTCTAAAGTCGAAGGTATCAAAGAAAATAGTAATTTTTTACGTGAACCTGTAGCAACGGAAATCCTCCAAGACACTACCCATTTTAGTGAAGACGCAATTCAGATTCTTAAGTTTCACGGTTCTTATCAACAGGATAACCGTGATAACCGGGTTAAGGGTCAGGAAAAAGATTATCAAATGATGTTGCGGACAAAAAATCCCGGCGGGTTAGTACCCCCTGACCTATATTTGGCTTTGGATAAATTGGCTGATGAATATGGTAATCATACCCTCAGAGCTACTACTCGCCAAGGCTTTCAACTACATGGTATCCTAAAAAAGAACCTGAAGGCGGCGATCGCTACAATTGTCGAAAATCTCGGTTCAACTTTGGGCGCTTGTGGTGATATTAACCGCAACGTCATGGCACCTCCTGCCCCCTTTAAAAATCGCTCAGAATATCAGTATGCTTGGGAATATGCCCAAAATATCGCTGATTTACTCTCTCCCCAAACCGGCGCTTATTACGAAATTTGGTTAGACGGGGAAAAAGCCGTTAGCGCCGAAGAACATCCAGATGTCAAAGCAGCCCGACAAACCAATGGTAATGGCACTATTCTTCATGATTCCGTAGAACCTATCTATGGAACTCACTATATGCCCCGCAAATTTAAAATTTGCGTCACAGTTCCGGGAGATAATTCTGTTGATTTATATTCCCAAGATTTGACTTTGGTAGTGATTACCAATAAAAAAGGCGCATTAGCAGGATTTAATATTTTTGCTGGTGGTGGTTTGGGGAGAACTCATAATAAAGAAGAAACCTTTGCCAGAACCGCTGACCCCATTGGCTATGTAGCCAAGGCTGATGTATATAATCTTGTAAAAGCCATAGTTGCGACACAACGAGATTATGGCGATCGCACCGACAGACGACACGCGAGATTAAAATACTTAATTAATGATTGGGGTGTAGATAAATTCCGTACTAAGGTAGAAGAATACCTTGGTAAACCCCTTGAACCATTTAAACCCCTGATTCAGTTTAAATATAAGGACTTTTTGGGCTGGAATGAACAAGGCGATAGTAAACTCTTTTTAGGTATTTCCATTGATAATGGGCGTGTCAAAGATAACGGCAATTTTAAACTTAAAACCGCTTTGCGGACAATTGTTGAGCAATTTAACCTGCCAATTCGCCTCACAGGTAATCAAAACCTACTATTTTACGACATCGCACCAGAAAATAAAGCAGCCATTCAAGAGATTCTGGATAACTGCGGCGTTGTTGCTGACCCTGATCAAATAGCATCACTAACACGATATGCTATGGCTTGTCCAGCCTTGCCTACTTGCGGTCTAGCCATCACAGAATCAGAACGAGCCATTCCTGGAATTTTAGAGAGAATCAGGGCTTTATTGGATAAAGTAGGTTTACAAAATCAACATTTTGTGGTAAGGATGACTGGTTGCCCTAACGGTTGCGCTCGTCCTTATATGGCAGAATTGGGTTTAGTGGGTAGTGCGCCAGAATCCTATCAAGTTTGGTTGGGTGGTTCACCACATCAAACCCGATTAGCACAACCTTTTGCAGAAAAACTGCACCATGATGATATTGAAAGTTTTCTAGAACCGATTTTTGTCTTCTTTAAAAAGTCCCGCACACCAAAAGAAAGTTTTGGGGATTTTTGCGACAGATTGGGTTTTGATGCGATTCGGGAATTTGTGGCTGAATACACCCCAGGAGACCCTACCAGTAGTGGTAAATCCCGTCACCGTGTCAGTCTGCGGGATGATTTTTACGCTCAACTCAAGGAAACGGCGGAAAAACAAGAACGACCGATGACTGATTTGGTACATGAGGCTTTGGAGAAGTATTTCCAAACTCTGTAAAAATATAGCAATTCTAGTTGAGTTGAAAACTTATCGGTAAGAGATTGTTTGAAAAGTATCAGATAAAACCCATAATCTGCAAAAACCTAACCCCCTGCCCCCCTTCCCTACCAGGGAATGGGGTTTTCAAACCCACATTCCGCGTCGGGGAGAGGTTTGGAGAGGGGTCAATTTATACTTCAAAACTTTTCAAACATCCTCTAAGGGAAGGGAATAGGAAACAGGGAGAGGAATTTTCTTTATTCTTCTTCCTCCTGACTCCTTCTTTCCGACTCCTATATCAATTGTTTGACAATCTCGTAACCACAGTTTAACACCTTGAGCGATCGCACTATTACTACTATCCCTGGGTGGTGCAATCGGTGGTTTGACTGGATAACTACTAGTTTGGGAAAACATCATTACCACAGTCCAGCCAATATTAGTTTTTGTCAGAAATAGGCGATGGAATTCTTGTAATTCTACAGCTTTTTTATGAATATATTTCCGTTCTAATGTAGTAAAAAAAACCTGTCTTACACCCTCCGCATTATACTTGTCTCCATTATCAATACCTGGATTTAATGGTAAAGATTTAAACTCTGGTTGACCAGCAGCCAATATATAAGAAAAAGTATCAACACTCCGTTTCATACGACGAGAACGTTGAATCACCCGGTTAGTATAGCTAGGTAAATCTAGCATCATATGAGTTGTTAAAGTTTCCAGACTTTGCTCATAACAGGAATTACTAATTTCGGGATTTACAGGTTGAGAAGGAATATTTTTAGCAATTACTGGGTAGTGAAAATAGCTACAGATTATCAACCACGAAAACCACAAAGCAGTGGAGAAATATACCTTTTTTTGAGGGTTTAGCATTGCTCATTAGTGTCAAATGAAAGTAAAACCTATATCCCGCAAAGAACTCAAGTTTCTTGCTAATAGCGAAAGTTGTCTTTTGATGACTAAATACTTGGAAAATTTATTAATCCGTTTTAACGCACTTGACTTATGAGACAGGGAATTTATTCCCTGGCGTGTCTAAACCCCTACAGACTCCTTCGTTCATCACACTGTTTTTAACTCCTCTACAATCTGATTCCAGGCTAATTCAGGAACAGCCGCCGCCGTAATGGGACGACCGATAACTAGATAATCTGCACCGGCTGTGATAGCTTGGGAGGGAGTGAGCGATCGCTTTTGATCTCCTTTTTCAGCCCATGTCGGCCGCACCCCTGGACAAACCAGTAAAAAGTCTTTTTCACAACTTGTTCTTAATTGTTGCACCTCTTGGGGAGAACAAACTACCCCATTTAAACCACAATTTTGAGCCAACAACGCCATTTCTAAAGTAAATTCTGGCAATTCTAAAGGAATTTTCAAATCAAACGCCAATTGTCGCGCCGAAATACTGGTTAACAACGTAATAGCGATTAACTTCGGTGGTTTTGTCCCCGCTTTTTCCGCCCCAATTTGTACTGCTTCCGCCGCTGCTTTTAGAGCATCTTTACCACAAGTTGCGTGAATTGTCAATAAATCCACTCCATAACCAGCAGCAGCCCGACAAGCACCAGCGATAGTATTGGGGATATCGTGAAATTTCAAATCGAGGAAAATCCGCTTTTCTTGAGATTTAAGGATTTCCAGAATCTTGGGACCAGTGCTAGTAAACAACTCCAAACCAACTTTCCAGAAAGTGACTTGAGGAAGTTTATCAACAAGAGCGATCGCACTCTCTAAATCTGGTACATCTAAAGCAACAATAATTTTATCAGCATTCATAATTTTTATTATTACTTATAATATATTATTCAACTTATTATACTCCAATATTGATGTTTATTATCGCTACTTTTCACTAGGTTAGAAAAATGATTATGTATTCATACAATTAAATTTGCTCAATCACATATTTAAGTTTTTAATAAAATATAAATGCTATATAATACAATACAGCAAAAATTTAGCTTTTAAACTCGTTTGTTCCTAATTCATAAGTGGAAATTATTAATATTTAAAAAATAGTTTAAATATTAATATTGGAGAAAAATTAACAGAAATTAATATTTATATTTTCTTAATATTTAATTGAGAATTATTTCTATTTATCAACGATCTTGCAATAGTTTCAGCGATTTGGTAAAATTTCATAATCTAGGCTTAGTATGTAAATTTTCTAAAATTGTAGGAAGTAGAATCTGGAAATCCTTTATTTATAGCTGTTTGAGAAATAGGGAAAGTGACAATAGGGAAAATATTAGTCAGTGATAGAGAGTTTTTTGGAGAACTTTAAAAATAAATTGATGTAGTTTTGTAAAGCAAAGTCAAGGTAGGTTGACAAAATAGACAGTTTACGATATGGGAATCAGCAAAGATATCATTCTATTCCAGATACAAAAAGATGGAAATAAAGATATTAGGATTTACGCATTGATAAGATTCCCCAAATATGTAACGTGAATTTTATCCCTTGTAGGGTGCGTCAGACACGATATTTTGACAAAAAAACAGATTTCCTCTATCTGACGCACCCTACTCAATAAGTTATTCCCAAAGCCGAAAACGACGCAATTTCGTTCATTCATATCATGGCAAGTTAGTGAGCGTGCGTAAGTCCTAGATATTAAAATTATGCTCATATAATATTTTTTGTAAAATTATTATATACTTAGTGATTTCAGTGTTATATATATAATAGTAAAATTTGTGCTAAAAGGATGTTCAAAAATGCTCGGATGGTTGTTTGGGGGTGTAGTTAAAAAGTAAGTTTGGTTTTAGTATCCAAAAACAAATTCTTCAAAATCATCAACAGTTTACAGCTAGATGTGGTTGGATAGAAAATCTTACTAAGAATGAATTGATAAAATACGACGATTATAATTTTACTGTAGATGCAAATAGAGGACATCTTCCCTCAACACCTCGAATAGTCGGGTTAGGTTTAAGAAATACTAATGAAATTACCCACCGATTAAATATTTTTTACTCAAGATATTAATGGTTCTTCAGTACCTAATATGCTAATAAATTAGCATAAAAATTTTAAATAAGACGATGACAATATTATAACAGCCGTCAGTGGTCAGTGTTTTATTTTAAGCTGATAGCTGACTGCTGATAGCTGACGGCTGATTGCTGATAGCTACTTTACCAACCGCACAAAATTCTTCTTACCCACCTGTAACACCTGATCATATAAATCATCAGGTGTAGAAAAACTTAAATCCGCATCAGCAATCTTATCACCATTTATCCTCACTCCACCCTCCTGAATTTTCCGTTTACCTTCGGCTGTACTTTTACATAAACCAGTAGCACCGAGAATATAGGCTAATTTAACAGGAAATTGGGGAATAGCGCCCAGAGAAAATTCAGGTAATGCTCCTTCCTTACCACCGCTTTTCGCAGCTTCCTTCGCCTCATTAGCCACCTGTTCACCGTGATACTGACGGACAATTTCCCAGGCTAAAAATTCTTGGGCGTGACGTGGGTTTTCTGGCAAACTATCCAAAGGTAAATCCGTCAGCAATTCAAAATACTGTGGCAGTAAATTATCTGGCACACCTTGAAGTTTTTGATACTTTTGGGAAGGATGTTCTCCTAAACCCACATAATTACTTAAAGACTTAGACATTTTTTGCACACCATCAGTCCCAATCAAAATTGGTAACAATACCCCAAATTGAGGCTTGAGAGCAAAATGGCGCTGTATATCTCGTCCCACAGCGATGTTAAATTTTTGATCAGTTCCTCCCAATTCCACATCAGCCTCCACAGCCACAGAATCATAACCTTGCATCAGTGGATACAGGAACTCATGGAGAAAAATGGGACTCTCTTGTTTATAACGTTCCGCAAAACCCTCCTTGGCTAACATCTGCCCTACAGTCATAGTTGAAAGTAACTCCAAAGTTTTTCCCAAATCTAGACGAGAAAGCCATTCTGAGTTATAACGTACTTCTAACCGACCGGGAGTATCAAAATCTAAAATAGGACGTACTTGGTCAAGATAAGTTTGGGCATTTTGTGCTACTTGTGCTTCCGTAAGCTGACGACGTACCTCAGATTTACCAGTAGGATCACCAATCCGTGCCGTAAAATCACCAATAATCAGAACTGCTGTGTGACCAGCATCTTGAAACGCCCGCAACTTCCGTACAGGTATGCTGTGACCAAAATGAATATCTGCTCCCGTAGGGTCAATACCCAGTTTAATTCTTAAAGGACGGTCAGAATTGAGTAATCGCTTTTCCAAACTTTCCGTATCATTATCACCAACATGGGGTTGCGGAAAAATTTCTGCCACACCACGATGCAACCAAGAGCAATTTTGCGTCATACTAAGAAATTCGCTATTAACTATACTTTCCACGCTAAAAGTTAAGTTTGTTATGTTCACAAACCAATTATCTGTCCTTTCTCCTGCCAGATTACTATAATTGCAAAAAATTAACTGCCTTTTTCCATTTAATGAATTACATTTAAATTTACAAGTGAGGAAGTGAGATCGCCGTGTCGTCTAGGACTTTTGCAAACAAACAACCACAAGAGCAGGCTTCATCTGGATTTGAGTTCTTTAAGGGAGTAGGTCAGATAACTGGCGGTACTTTGCTGTCCATAACACTCCTAACAAGCTCTATTGTTGCGGGAACACTAGTAGGTTTAGCCATTAGTTTCCGTAATTTACCAGATGTTAGACAAATAAAAAACTTTTTCCCCTCGGAAACAACTTACATATACGATATAAAAGGCAAACTTTTAACCAGTATTCACGGAGAAGCTAACCGAGAAGTAGTACCACTAAATAAAGTTTCCCCCAATTTAAAACGCGCAGTTTTGGCTAGTGAAGATGGTCACTTTTATGATCATCATGGGATTAACCCCACTGGTGTTGGTCGTGCTGTCATCGTTAACATGGTCGCAGGTGGAGTCAAAGAAGGTGGCTCTACTATCACCATGCAATTAGTTAAAAACCTATTTTTATCTCAAAAACGGGCTTTTACGCGGAAATTGGCAGAGGCCGTCCTAGCAATTCGTTTAGAGCAAATCCTCAGTAAAGACGAAATTCTAGAAATGTACCTCAATCAAGTTTATTGGGGTCATAACAATTACGGTGTGCAAACAGCAGCCCGCAGTTATTTTAATAAATCAGCAGAATATTTAACTTTGGGTGAATCAGCTATGATGGCGGGTTTAATTCAAGCACCAGAAGAGTTTAGCCCTTTTGCGAGTATGAAACTTGCCAAACAGAAACAAAAAGAAGTTCTGGGGCGGATGGTAGAGTTAAATTGGATCACCAAAAAAGAATATGATGATGCCCTGAAACAACCAATTAAACTGGGTAAGATCAGGTCTTTTCAGGGTAGTGCCTCACCTTACATCACCAATACTGTAGCTCAAGAGCTGGCGAAAAAATTTGGTCGTGATTCCTTGCTTAAAGGCGGAATGCGAGTCCAAACAACTGTTGATGCTAAATTCCAAACAATGGCTGAAGAAACCGTCAAAGAATGGCACGAAAAGCTTCAGTCCCAAGGGTTATCTAAGAATCAAATGGCTTTAGTGTCAATTGATCCTCGTACTCATTTTGTGAAAGCCCTTGTCGGTGGTGTAGATTATAAAAGAAGTGAATTTAACCGAGCCACCCAAGCCCAACGCCAACCAGGTTCGGCTTTCAAACCTTTTGTTTATTATGCCGCCTTTGCTACTGGTAAATATACACCTGATACCACAGTCATAGATGCTCCAGTTAGTTATCAAGATGGTAATGGTCGGTACTACCCAAAAAACTACGATGGTAGTTTCGCTGGAGCGATGTCAATTCGCACAGCCCTTGCCCAGTCTCGCAACATTCCGGTGATTAAACTTGGTAAAACGGTGGGGATGAATAAAGTCATTGAAACCTGTCGGACTTTGGGCATTATGAGTCCAATGGAACCAGTTACTTCTCTACCTTTGGGAGCTATTGGTGTTACTCCCTTAGAAATGACTAGCGCTTATGCTACATTGGCTAATTATGGTTGGCAGTCACCACCCACAGTAATTGTTCGCATTACCGATAGTGCTGGTAATGTGATTCTCGATAATACACCCAAACCAAAACAAGTTTTAGATCCTTGGGCTTCAGCAGCTACTATTGATATTATGACTTCAGTAATGACTGAAGGTACAGGTAAAAATGCTGCAATAGGTCGTCCTGCTGCTGGTAAGACAGGAACTACATCCTCAGAAAAGGATATTTGGTTTATCGGTACTGTACCGCAGTTAACTACTGCTGTGTGGGTAGGGAGAGACGATAGCAAACAACTGGCACGTGGAGCAACTGGTGGGGTCATGGTAGCCCCTATATGGCGGGACTTTATGACAAAAGCGCTTAAGGATGTACCTGTAGAAAAGTTTAAGTCTACTTCTCAGTTTCCACGTCCTAAGTCAAATTAATTGGTCAGTTGTTAGTTGTTAGCTGTCAGTTGTCAGTGGGAGAAAAAATCTTCCCACTGTCTTCCCTGTTCCCTGTTCCCTGTCATTTTGTTTTTTCCAATTCCGCTTTCATCCTTTCTAAGGTCACGTTCATTTGCTCAAACATTTGTTGTGGAGTTACGCCAAACTGACCTAGTTGAGTTTTTAGTTGCTGTATGGTCATTTGCGCCATGAAATCCTCTGATAGCTCGAAACGCTTCATGAAGACGCGATATCTATCCATCATGGATTCCATTTGCTCAATAAACAGCTTCTTGCCCTCGCGGTCAAATTTGCCGTAGCTGTTGCCAAGTTGAATCAGTGCTTGATAGTCTTCAAACAATTCCTTGGCTTCGTGCTGCACTATTTCCGAGTCGAAGAATCCCATTTTGCTTTTCTTTAACTGAATGCTATTACTTGAGTAGCTCCGAATTTTGCCTCTATGTCTTAATTCTAGTGTAGAAGATTCATCTGGGGAAACTACTTCGGTTAAGTTAGGGGTTTTTACCGGAATTTCACTACTTGACTTCAAGTATAGAGTTAGGTGGAATTTTAATAAAGTTTCTGTGATAAAAACTTACTTAATAAAGAAGCAATACCCAAAGCTTTTGACATTGCTCAGTAGGGATTTAGCTTGTTGGTGTGATAGGTAGACTATATTTAATGCGCTTAAATACTGTATTACTTAGCAAGATTGATGCAGTGAATAATACTGAGTAGATGAATATGATGTAACTATGTCTTTAGGACTTACGCATTGACAGGATCAACTAAATATGGGGTATGGGTTTCGGGCATTTTAACGTGATTTTTTGATGATTTTTAAGCGATAGCGAAGCGCTGCTGCAAGCAGTTCGCTATTAAGCAGAAGTTAATCACTAAAAGCCTGAAACGACGGATTTTCGTTCATGCACATCATCGTGAATTTGTACAGTGCGTAAGTCCTAGTTTTGAGGAAAAAATTTACACATCTACTTTCTTTCTTTGCGTGCTATCTAACTTGACCCATTAGTTTAGAAATTGAGTAAAATGGCTATAGATAAAATGATATTCACTAAACGAAAAAGCCGTACTGTTGCTGTTATTCTAGCATTTTCCGGCACATTAACGATTTCGGGTTCACATAAATTTTACTTGGGACAGCCACTTTGGGGAATTATATATGTTTTGTTGTCTTGGACACCTATTCCCAAGGTTGCTTGTGCTATTGAGGGGGTTTGGTATTTAACTCAAGAGGAAGAAACTTTTGATCGATATTTTAATTTGGGTGAGTCGGCAACTAGGGTATCATCATCGGTTGGTAATCAAGTGGAATCGGTTGCTAATGCTTTGCGTGAGTTGGAAGCACTCCGTCAAGATGGGTTAATTTCTGAGTATGAGTTTGAGCAAAAACGTCGTCAGATGTTGGATCAGATTTAGGTGATTGGTAAAAGGATTAGGTTAAAAATGAATAAGTGGCTACCTTTAAATCTGAAATTGCAAAGGCTTCGCGCTAAGTTGGTGAATGATCCCTATTATCGTTTACAGTCGTGGGAAGAGGTGCAAATGGCGGCTGAGTTTGGTTTGGGTATTGATGCTAATCGGGCGACTGTGGATGATTGGCTACGTTTACCTGGGTTGTCAATTCACCAAGGGCGATCGCTTGTGGAACTTTCTCGCGCTGGTGTGGTATTCTACTGTATTGAAGATGTGGCGGCGGCTTTGGGTTTGCCAGTACAACGATTAGAACCTTTAAAACCTGTGCTGAATTTTCATTATTATGATCAGAGTTCTCTAGATAAACCTCAACCGCTTAATCCTAATACTGCTTCGGTAGAAAGTCTTGCCAAAATTCCCTTTATAGATTTATCCCTAGCACAGACAGTTGTGAAAAACCGTCTGGCTGCTGGTTCTTACCGAAGTTTAGCAGATTTTCAACAACGTTTGGAATTATCTGGGGATGCGATCGCTCAGTTGATGTATTATTTACGCTTTTCGTAGGGGCGCAGGGCTTGCGCCCTTTGTCAATGGTCAGTGATCAGTGGACTAAATTAAGCCGATGCGGTCAAGAGGCCAAAAGCGGAACGTGGCGCGACCGATGACGTTTTGACTGGGGACAAAACCCCAGTAGCGAGAATCATTGCTATCATTGCGATTGTCTCCCATCACAAAAAATGCGCCTTCTGGGACTTTGATTTCGGGAAATGGGCTATTTGGTGGTTCGGCAATGTAGTCTTCTGTTAAGGCTGTACCGTTGAGGTAAACTTTGCCTTGGGCGATACTAATTATTGCTCCTGGTTCACCAATTACTCGTTTGATAAAGGCTTGGTTTTGAGAATATCCACGTCTTTGTAATTCTGGTGGTGAGTTAAAAACGACGATATCGCCGATTTTGGGAGGATGAATCCGGTATGATACTTTTTCTATGACTAAGCGATCGCCTGTGTGCAAGGTAGGGTACATTGATTCTGAGGGAATCAGGCGTGGTTCAGCAATAAATGTCCGAATTAGAAGTGCTAAACACAGGGCAATAGTTATTAAAACTAAATTTTCCTGCCAACCACTCCTTATGTTTGTTTGTGAGGAAGTATCTTTAATATCACTTTTGTGAGGAGTCATAGTTAACAGTGTAAGTAAGAGTTTAAAGGAATTGCAGCAGCAGAGGATAGGGAGAATATATTTCCCAACTCATGACTAATGACCAATGACTAATGACCATCATCTGATTTAGCAGTAATGACTTCTGTGGGACGGAGAACTTTTTCACCTAAATGAAATCCGCGACGGACAATTTTAGTAATTGTTTGGTCTGGGATATCTGTTCTTTCTTCCCGGTCGATGACCCGACATAAGTTAAAATCTGGTTCCGTGCCTTCCTGTAATTTTATAGGCAAAAGTTGGCGCTTTCCTAAAACACCGAGAAACTTACGATTAACCGCACCTATGGATCTGGGTAGACGTTCTATAAATTCTGGACTAGGACTAGGATTGTTTTCTAGATAGTCTAATAAAGCTTCTAAAGCATCAGCAACTTCTAAAAGTTCCAAGAATAAATCTTCTGTTTGGGCTGTAGTTTTAATTTGCTGTTCTCTTAAAGACTGCTGTAATAACACATTGTCTTTTTGCAGAACGCCGAGTTTTTGGACGAGTAATTCTCGTAATTCTAAGCTAATCAGATAGTTCGGGGATAAATCAGGCACGGGAAATCTCTTTGGATAGCACAGCTAGAATTTTGTTAGCCCAAGTGTTGATTTGGGAATGAGGATGATTACGCAAAATTTCACTCAAAGCGATCGCTCTTTGTAATTGTCCACCCATTTAATAAGCTTTAATTAACCACATTTGGGCTTGAATATAATTTTGACCATTGCGCTCTTGACAACCCTGACAGTAATCTTCTAAATATTTTTTGTTTGAAGCCGTCAACTATCTTCATGGGCTTTTCCTTTGACAGCTACTAGGAATTTTCAACACCTGATCTATATCTAGTTGATTTTCCCGTTTTTGCAATTCAGGGTTAGCAGCAACGATTAATTGCCAATCAGTAGGTTTACTACAAAATTTTCCCGCAATACTACTAAGAGTATCTCCTGATTTTACGGTATAAGTAGCTAGGATTGGGGCTGATTTAGGAATGACAGGGGTAATTACAGGGGGAGTGAGATTAGCAGTAGTAGGAACTGTAGGTTTAGGAACTGTTGCCGTATATATAGCTGTTTGCAGGGCAAAAAAACTACCTGCTGCACCGATAGTAATACCGATTATCAGCATGAAAATGGCAATAGTTGTTGTCCAGGATTTCGGACGCTGGGGTAATTCTGCCAATGAACGAATTAGAGAAACATCAGTGTCACAATTAGGACAACTGTTGCTCTCAATTCCCTTGTAGCCACAAACAGGACAGTCAATTTTAGTTATGGTGTTCATCGTGTAAGTCCCGTGATAATACTATTACTGGGTAATTCTTGATTTAACCAATGTTGTACATCTGGTTGTAGTTCTCGCCATAAACGATCTGCTTCATTACTATCACCAACCACTAGTGGCTGCATTTAACATCCGAGAGAGTTTGTCATACATGGCATTAGCTTGGGTAGGGGCAACGGCTTTGGCTTGTTGGATAGCGAGAATACAACCTTGTACTAGCTGTACCTTATCAGGTAAGTTGCGAAGTTCTCGTCTGGTTTCTTGACTGTGATACTCCATTGAGGAGAGATTATTAGTATTAATAGCAAATTGTAATTCTTGACTCAAGTTTTGTAATCGTTCTTGCTGAAATTCAGGAATCATAAAGCCACAGAAATTGATCACGCGATCGCACTCATTCACCAAATACTCTGCTTCTAAGCGTTCAGGTGACATAGATACCTGGAACTGATTCAGACTTTCCTCCGCCCGTTCCTGTAAATCACTATACTCTTCTCCAGTGGTAGGATTAATAATCCCATTAGCTGCACAACTGGTACAGCTAACTTCAAGGCTGATTCTACACCGAATGCAGTTAAGTCTTGGCGATTTAGTTCTTCTATAGCTGCCTCTAATTCTTGATGGATTTTCTCGTCTACCCGCCCCC
Organism: Dolichospermum compactum NIES-806; assembly: GCF_002368115.1. Lineage (NCBI taxonomy): Bacteria > Bacillati > Cyanobacteriota > Cyanophyceae > Nostocales > Aphanizomenonaceae > Dolichospermum > Dolichospermum compactum. Next base: position 2,961,585 of record NZ_AP018316.1, read on the forward strand.
GCGAAAAATTACAACTGACTTTCACTGATGGATTACTTTTTAAAGTTGCAGTCATTTTCAAATCGCTGTTCTTTTCATCCAACTCCAAATAAGCAATAATTTCCGTTCCCGCTGGATATTTATCATCTAAACCCAACCACATATACTGCAAACGGTTTATTGTTTAACTAAATATGGAACCCCTCTCCAAACCTCTCCCCGCAACGGGGAGAGGTTTGGAGACTGTTATTTGTATTATAAAAAAGTCCAAGTTTTAGCCGTTTTGAGTATATCCCCAATCCTTTCATTATTTTTCACCCCATATAAATCTTCTTTCACATCATCAGGGCTGAAAAACTGAAAGTGAATTAGGCCTTGTCCTTCCACTACAGTTTTAAAAGTATGAGAAACAGTTATCGGTAATATAGCGGTATGCACTTGCATGAGATACATCATAGCCCCCTCATCGCTTGCGGGGAGGGGGTTGGGGGTGGGGTTCTTGTATCTCACTCAATCGAGAACCGCTATATATCGCCACGATTAATAACTTGATCTTGACGATTAACTAATTGAATAAGCCTGTTCTCCTACCAAAAATTTATTTTGTTCAGCAGCTACTACTGAACGGGTGAGTTTTCTATCTGGGGGTGTGTTGTCATTAGCTGTGACTACTTCCACACCTGCTAACTTAAATGCAGCGACGGAGTTAGTTGTTCCCAAGTCTATACCGATTGCTTTACCCATAATTCATTCTCACCCTGGTTATCAATGATTTAATTTAATTTTCAATTATGACAAAGATTTATGTTGACAAATAGCTTTATTCATGGAGATAATTTGTCCTACATGAAAAGAAGGAGGCATTAAACTATGAATCCGATGATCAAGTCCATCGTGCATGACATCTGTAGGTAATAATGAATGATCTAATCCCAATGTATGACCAATTTCATGAGCGATAGTATTAGCAATTAAATTAGACAATTGACCTAAATTTAAACTAGCCTGATTGGAAGTATGAAGAATTTGGTCAATGCGAACACCAGCAATATCTGTAACTTGATGATGGCGGAAACTGGCTATTCCTAAATAATCTATTGGTTGTTGATCTGCAAATACATATACATGAGTGAAATTACGCCCCCATTCTTTCTCCTCTGGTTCGTCTGAAGTCAAAAATACATGAACACTTCTAAAAGCACTAAAAACCTTAGACAAAGCATCTGCCATGATTTCTAGCATGGTGCTATTGTTATCAGTTGTGTTAACGATTCCAGAAATATCTACCCAGATACAATGACGTATTTCTTGATCTTTAATAATTAGAAATGTGCCACATGATGGACACACACGCCAATCAAGTTGAATCCGAGAACGGCAACCTTGACAACTTGGTTTTGCTGGTCTGTCAAGATTAATCCGTTCCCAGATGGGAACTTGCAATTTACGATTGGTCTTAGTTTTTTTGGTTAAATTCAGGCGATCGTAAAGTGACATTATTTAACAATAAGACGTAACAAGTTCCCCTAAACCATTAACACTAACACCATTCCCAATAGCTGCCATTTTCCACTCGTTATTGTGGCGATAAACTTCAGCTAAAACCATTCCTGTCATACCGCTATACTCTTTTCCAGAAAGGTTATATCGAGCTAATTCTTTGTTATTAGCTGAATTTACCAATCTAACAAAGGCATTGTCCACTTGGGTGAAATCTTGTTTACGAGCAATACAATCGTAAATATTGATGACGAAGACTAGTTTAGCAATATCAGCAGGAATGCGAGGTAAATCAATAATGATTACTTCGTCATCACCATCACCAGCACCAGTTAAATTGTCTCCTGTATGGACGATTGATCCTGATGAATGTTGAAGATTCCCAAAGTAGATTATGTTTTCTTTGGCTGTTAATTTACCATTAGCATCCAGGCAAACTACAGAGGCATCTAGGTCATAGTCATGACCACCACCACCAAAACTTCTAAAAAATCCGCCACCAGAGCGTTTAACTACGTCCCAACCCAGTCCACACATCAATTTAGTTAGACCAGGAGCTTCTTTAGAAAGGGAAATTCTCTGTCCTTTCTGGAGATTAATTGCCATGTTTAATTTCTCCTAGCTAAAGCGATCTAATAAAGCTTTCAATCCCCCTTGATAGCCTGAACCAACGGCATTTAACCGCCAATCTCCATCTTTGCGGTACAGTTCAGCCATAATTAATGCAGTTTCAATGGAGTAGTCTTCAACTAGGTCATAGCGAATAACTTCTTTTTCGTTTTGAGCATTTACAACCCGAATAAAGGCATTTTGCACTTGACCAAAGTTTTGATGCCGTTCTGCTGCTTCGTGAATAGTGACAGTGATGACTATTTTGTGAACATCCGCAGGGACTTTTTGTAAATTGATCTTAATGACTTCATCATCACCATCACCTAAACCTGTCAGGTTATCTCCAGTGTGTTGGACTGATTTGGCAGGATCTGGACTGGTGAGATTATTGTAAAAAATGAAGTGCTGATCAGAAATTAGTTTTTCGTTACTTCCCAGGATAAAGACGGAGGCATCCAAGTCAAAATCCAAGCCAGTATCCACAACCTTAACATCCCAGCCCAAACCCACAAATACTTCGGTGAGTCCGGGAGCTACTTTTTCTAGTGAAATCCGTTGTCCTTTAGTTAGCGAAACTGCCATTGCTTGGTAAACTCCTAAATTTTTACTTGCTTTTACTTCTAGCCAAATTTGACACTAGTATCTGAAATTGAGATACAGTTCTGTGTAGTATTAATAGGGAATGGGAAAAATTGAGGCACACTAAAAATAATTGCAGTTAAATCTTGTATGCTGCCATGAAAGACATCATAATTAATACTTATTTCAGCATATATATATTAAAAAGGCAAGTCACAATGTTGTAAATATTCGCAAACACTGAAGAACAGCCAGTCTAAAATAAAACCTGTGGTTTGTCTACAAGCGATCGCAAAGTGCTGCTGCCAGCAGTTCGCCCAACAAAACCCCGATTTAGTTTTATCCTGGAATAGTGGACTGAAAAAACTTCAGCCTTCCCAATAGATCAGGTTATAACCAGCATTTCTGGGGACTGATAGCGATATTTAAGCCACAAGCTACGTAACTCCAGCAATAGAAACCCTTGCAAAGCGTTCCATCAATAGTTACACTTTTTAAAATATTCTCATTTTTGTTTAGCAATTACCCAAACACTCAAACAGCCAGTTCTTGACAAAAGAACTCAAACTATGGTAGTGCGTCAGTATTGCCAAACTCAAAATCAGCAATAAAAAAACTCAGAGAGTTCTCTAATTGACGGTTTCCGTCATCTGTGAACCTCCGTAAGAAAATTGCTTTGTAAACATAACTATCCAGGAGGCTTGTAGTCAATGGGACTACCTTGGTATCGAGTACATACAGTCGTTCTCAACGATCCAGGTCGGCTGATTTCTGTACACTTAATGCACACAGCTTTAGTAGCTGGCTGGGCAGGTTCAATGGCACTGTACGAACTAGCCGTTTATAACCCTAGTGATCCAGTTCTCAACCCCATGTGGCGACAAGGGATGTTCGTACTTCCCTTCATGGCACGTTTAGGCGTAACCGAGTCTTGGGGCGGTTGGAGTGTAACTGGTGGCACAGCAGTAGACCCCGGTTTCTGGTCATTTGAAGGCGTTGCTGCCGCTCACATCGTTCTCTCTGGTTTATTATTCTTAGCTGCCGTTTGGCACTGGGTTTTCTGGGATTTGGAACTCTTTAGAGATCCTCGCACCGGTGAACCTGCACTAGATTTACCAAAAATGTTTGGTATTCACCTGTTCTTATCCGGTTTACTTTGTTTTGGTTTTGGTGCATTCCACCAGACTGGACTATTTGGTCCAGGAATGTGGGTATCTGATGCCTATGGACTAACAGGCAGTATTCAGCCAGTAGCCCCAGAATGGGGTCCATCTGGATTTAACCCCTATAATCCAGGTGGCATAGTCGCTCACCACATTGCGGCTGGTATCGTCGGTATTATTGCAGGTTTATTCCACCTCACCGTTAGACCTCCCGAAAGGCTATACAAAGCCCTACGGATGGGTAATATTGAAACCGTACTTTCCAGCAGTATCGCTGCTGTATTCTTCGCTGCTTTCGTAGTAGCCGGAACCATGTGGTACGGTAACGCTGCTACCCCAATCGAACTGTTTGGTCCTACCCGTTACCAATGGGATCAAGACTACTTCCGCCAAGAAATTCAGCGTCGTGTGCAAACAAGCGTTGCTGAAGGTGCTTCTTTGACCGAAGCTTGGTCGCAAATTCCTGAAAAACTGGCTTTCTACGATTATGTTGGTAATAGCCCCGCGAAAGGTGGTCTATTCCGTACAGGTCCAATGGTGAAAGGTGATGGTATTGCTGAATCTTGGCAAGGTCACGCTGTGTTCACAGATGCAGAAGGACGGGAATTAACAGTTCGTCGTCTACCGAACTTCTTTGAAACCTTCCCAGTCATTTTGACTGATAAAGATGGCGTTATCCGTGCTGACATCCCATTCCGTCGCGCAGAATCTAGATACAGCTTTGAACAAACTGGGGTAAAAGTCAGCTTCTACGGTGGGAACCTGAATGGTCAAACCTTTACAGATCCCGCTGATGTGAAGAAGTACGCCCGCAAAGCTCAAGGTGGAGAAATATTTGAATTTGACAAAGAAACCTTGAACTCTGACGGTGTATTCCGCACATCTCCTAGAGGTTGGTTTACCTTTGGTCATGCTGTATTTGCTCTATTATTCTTCTTTGGTCACTTGTGGCACGGTTCACGGACAATCTACCGTGATGTATTTGCCGGTGTGGAAATTGAAGAAGAACAAGTTGAATGGGGTCTTTTCCAGAAGCTGGGTGACAAGACAACTCGCCGGAGAAAGGAAGCTTAAAACTTGGATGAGGTGTGAAGTAGATTTTTCTACTTCATGCTTTTTCTGTGGTTTGTTAAACTAAAATTACTGGCTCAACAGGCAGGATCTGAAAAATATGGAAAGTGTTGCTTACATCTTGATTTTAGCCCTAGCAATAGGTGTACTCTTTTTTTCAATCGCCTTCCGCGAACCCCCCCGGTTTGAGAAAAAAGAGAAATAGGTTATTTATTCCCAATTAATTAGGGAATATATACTAACAATATCCGTTGTTACTATCATAAGTAGCAGCGGATATTTTGGTTTAGGTATTAAAACTCAGATATTACCCATTACCTATTCCCTATTCACCGCCATATATGATATAATTTTATGTCTGGAAGTTAATATGTGTTAAGACTAGCTATTCTAAGCTAGGATAAGACAGCAATGTAAGTGGAAATTGTCCTCCCACTACTTACATATAAACTGAATTTATGACAAAACCTTTACGGAGACTAGACCCAGGAACACATTAGCATGGTCAATCAGAACTTAACCGCTACAGAAATTGGATTTACCCACGAAGATTTCGCTGCTCTACTTGATAAATACGACTATCACTTCAGCCCTGGAGATGTCGTACCGGGTACAGTTTTCAGTATAGAGCCGCGCGGCGCTCTGATTGACATAGGTGCGAAAACCGCAGCATATATACCCATACAAGAAATGTCTATTAACCGGGTTGATGCCCCGGAAGAAGTCTTACAATCAAACGAAACACGGGAATTTTTCATCCTTACCGATGAAAATGAAGATGGTCAGCTCACCCTTTCAATTCGTCGGATTGAGTATATGCGGGCTTGGGAGCGAGTTAGGCAGTTGCAAGCAGAAGATGCTACTGTCCGTTCTGGCGTTTTCGCAACCAACCGTGGTGGTGCATTAGTGCGAATTGAAGGACTACGCGGCTTTATCCCCGGTTCTCATATTAGCACTCGCAAACCCAAGGAAGATTTGGTAGGCGAAGAACTGCCCTTGAAATTCTTAGAAGTAGATGAAGAGCGTAACCGCTTAGTTCTCTCCCATCGTCGAGCGCTGGTTGAGCGGAAAATGAACCGTTTGGAAGTTGGCGAAGTGGTCATTGGTACTGTCCGCGGTATCAAACCTTACGGTGCTTTCATTGACATTGGTGGAGTGAGCGGACTATTACATATTTCTGAGATTTCCCACGAGCATATTGATACTCCTCATAGTGTATTCAATGTTAATGATGAAGTGAAAGTAATGATCATTGACTTGGATGCAGAAAGGGGACGGATTTCACTGTCTACTAAACAGTTAGAACCCGAACCTGGTGACATGATCAAAAACCGTGATTTGGTTTACGATAAGGCCGAAGAAATGGCAGCTAAGTATCGGGAACAATTGCTTGCCAAACAGCAAGGCATTACTACACCTGTAGAAGCTACAGATGTGGAAGCCGTAGCTGAAGAAGTTGCACCTATGGAAACTGTAGTTGAGGAAGAAATTCCTCCAGCAACAGAGATTGAAGAAGAGATCCCCGCAGCTATTGAATCATAGATTGATAATTGCCAGTGATTACAACTCAGATTGTTAAAGTATATTATGAAGAGGGAAACCCCTCTTTTTTTTTACTTACAATCTAAAATCCGCAATTAATATGAATGGGGTGAGATATTTTGGCAACTATTAAATGTAAAAACATTGCGTTTTCTAATATTGAAGCAATTTTATTTGATAAAAACGGTACTTTAGAAGATTCAGAGTCATATTTAAGAACATTGGGACAAAAAGCAGCACGGATGATAGACGCACAAATTCCTGGAATTGGCGAACCTTTATTAATGGCTTTTGGTATTAATGGCAATTTCTTAGATCCAGCAGGTTTAATATCAGTAGCGAGTCGTAGAGAAACAGAAGTTGCAGCAGCAGCTTACATTGCAGAAACTGGCAGGGGATGGTTTGAATCCTTAAAAATCGCCCGTCAAGCTTTAGAAGAAGCTGATCAATATGTTGGTAAAACTCCTTCACCTTTATTTGTGGGTAGTTTAGAGATATTAAAGTCCTTGTCAGCAGCAGGGCTAAAATTGGGAATCCTGTCAGCAGCAACGACTCAAGAAGTCAAAAAATTTGTCAATACTCACCAATTAAGCGATTATTTGCAACTAGAAAAAGGTGTTGATGAAGGTCCTAGTAAACCAGATCCAACCCTGTTTTTAGAAGCTTGCCAAGCCTTGGGAGTATCACCAGAGACAACTTTAATGGTAGGTGATTCTATGGGTGATATGCAAATGGCGCGTGATGCTGAGGCTGCTGGCTGTATTGGGATTACTTGGATTGCTAGGGCAGATAATGTTCAAGGTGCAGATGTAGTGATTAATCAACTTGATGAAATTCAGGTGATTGAATTAGAACTTACGCAAGTGTCACACTAAAAATCTGTTGTAGGGTGCGTCAGATATCAACAATCTGTTTATTTGCAAGATTTATGCAGTCTGACGCACCCTACCAATGTGCCGGTCGCGTAAGTCCTGTAAATAATTTCCGGCTTCTCAATAATTACAAATGCTTGAATTTTTACTTATACTGAGTTAAACAGTGTTTATACTGTTAATCAGTTCAACCATGACCAGTGCCAGAAAATATGCAATTTACCTTACGGTTGATTGAAGTGCATTCTGGATAAAAGTCCATCAATTGAAATGCGTACAAAAAAGCGTTACTCTAAGCACATAGGATAAAACAGAGGAAAATACCGTGACTTCAAATACCCAAATCAAAGCATTAGACGTACCTACTGCCATAGTACAACGTCGTTCCATCAAAACCTTTAAACAAGATCCCATCTCCGCAGAACTACTTAAGCAACTGGTAGAATTAACCGTAGCTGCACCCAGTAGTTTTAACGTCCAATCGTGGAGAATAGTTTTAGTGCAGGACCAAGCCCAAAAAGAAGCATTATGTGCAGCTTCTTGGAAGCAACAACAAATTATTCAAGCACCTGTTACCTTTGTTTTCGCGGCTGACGCTGCTGCGGGAGGAAAAGATTTAACACCCATTTTAGAGCAAGGTGCAGCCACTGGGGCTTGGAATGAGGGAACAGTTAATTATTTTAGAGGTGCGATTCCGCAATTTCAAGCTAGTTTAGGAGACAAGCGCCGGGAATACGCCATTAAAGATGCCATGATAGCTGCTACAAATTTAGTGTTAGCAGCGGAAAGTTTGGGTTTATCCACCTGCTTTATGAATGGTTGGATTGAGGAACAGGTCAAAGCTATAATTGGTGCAGAAAATGACCCAGATATAGGTATTGCTGTTTTAGTACCTGTAGGTTATGCGGCTGAACCCCGTTTAAATCCCGGTCGGCTACCATTATCTGTTAATGTTTCTGTAGATAGACTAGATAATCCCTATCAAGGCTAATTAGGGATTTGGGGATTTAGGTTAGTATAAATACAAATATCAGTTGACAGCGATTTTTGGATCAGTGAATTGCATTCTGTCTCACGCAGAGGCGCAGAGGCGCAGAGGCGCAAAAAGAGAATATTGCACAGAATCATCTTTCTCTGTCTGCGTACCCTTCGGTAAGCAAGCTACATCTGCGTTTAATTATTCTTGAAATCTTATTTAACCCAGATCATACCTACTCTAAAAACTATATATTTCGGTCTTTTAAATTACAAAGTGATAATTTGTAATTGTACATCAATAAACATAAAAATATTTGGTTTTGATTTAAAAATATTGTAATAGAGCCAAGATCAAAATCTGTTGTTGTCTCTCTCATTAATTCTAGAAGTTCTGCTTTTAGTTTTTTGGACAATTCATAAAAATTTACATCTAGTAAATTCAACCTCTAACAGTGATTTAGTTTAGCTACATCCATAATTGCTGTTGTCACTATGAGGAAATAACTTGACCAAAAGTAATTGGCTATTTGGTTATACATTGCAGCGAACTCACAGCATATTTATCAAATAATTTATTGATGTTAGTGAGTATCTAGCAATTATTCAAGGTTGGCTAAGGAGTAGTAAGTCTAGGAGAATTTAATGCTGGATTTTTTCACTTCATTGAATGAGCATAATTTACCATATCCAGATCCCTTACATCCTATCGTGGTTCACTTTGTAATTGCGATGGTTCTATTTTCTGTTTTTTGTGATGTCGCTGGGTATTTAACTGGGAAAACTACCTTATTTGAGGTGAGTTGGTGGAATATGTGTATTGCCACAGTAGCTATTTTTGTGGCGATTATTTTTGGTCAATTTGAAGCTGGTTTAGCTAAACCCTACGAACTGGCTAAATCAGTATTAAATGTTCATACTCTTATCGGTTGGTCACTTTCAGGTATTATTGCTGCAATTACAGCTTGGCGTTATGTGTTGCGAAGTCGTAACTCAAAAAAACTTCCATTTCATTACATAGCTGTGGCAGTTTTATTAACAGTCCTGGTTGGATTTCAAGTATATCTTGGTGATGAACTTGTATGGGTGTATGGCTTACATACTGTACCTGTTGTGGAAGCGGTAAAGGATGGAATCTTGCCATGAATTCAGAATTATTAGACCAAATTAGTCACCAAATGGGTGCAAATGGTTTACCTTATGCCATTCCGATTCATCCTAATTTGGTACATCTTACATTAGGTTTATTTATCATTGCCATTATCTTTGATCTTTTAGGTGTATTTTTTCCTGTGGAAAAATGGTTGTTCAAGTTTTTGGGAATTAAGGTTGAACGTTCTCAATTATTTGATGTAGGTTGGTACAACATTTTTGCTGCGGCTGTGATTACATTTTTCACGGTTGGTGCAGGTTTTTATGAAATGTTGTTGGCAGCCCCACCAGCAGATATCAAAAGTCCTTGGGGAATGCTGGCAATGCCGACAATGATGTGGCATGGTGTGGGCGGCGTATTGCTATTAGCGATGATTGTCGGTATGACCTTTTGGAGGGGTTGGCAACGTTACGTTATCGGCAAATACGAAGAGAGAGAAGTCCAAATTTCTTACTTGGTCGTCGGTGTAATTATTATGTTGCTGATGTATTTTCACGGCACATTAGGAGCGCACTTGGCGGCAGATTTTGGTGTTCACAATACAGCCGATAAATTACTAAGAGCCGGAAAAGACATCAATCAAATATTTGGTAATCGGTAATGGGTGATTAGTAATTGGTAATCGGTAAAAATTCTGATTTAACAACCGACCACTGACTACTGACTACTGACAACTAACAACTGACCATTATGAAAATTCGGCAATTTCTCAACTTTTTGACCATAGTTACTGGGGCAGTTGCGGTAACTCTTACTAGTCTATGGATTGGTAAACAGGCTTATTCTTGGCTTCCTCCCCAAGGGGCTGCTGAATCTCATCTAATTGATGATTTATTTAGCTTTTTGGTAACATTAGGATCTTTAATTTTCCTGGGAGTAACTGCTACTCTTTTCTATTCTATTTGTTTCCACCGGGCGAAAGCCAATGATTTAGGCGATGGTCCGCATATTGAAGGTAACGTTACTTTAGAAGTAGTTTGGACGGCAATCCCAATTATGTTGGTGTTATGGATTGCGGGTTATAGTTACCAAGTTTACGAAGAAATGGGCATCCAGGGACCTTCTCATCAGATCCATTTACATAATCCGATGAAGACAGAAACCGCTGATGCTGCACTGGGTGAAGCTTCAGCAGTTTCAGCAGGTGAGGATTTAGAACACATTGATGTATTAGCTAAACAGTGGGCTTGGGTGTTTCATTATCCCCAAAGCAATGTTACCAGTACAGAATTGCATTTACCTCAGGGTAGCCGTATCCGTCTAAATCTCCATTCGGAAGATGTACTTCACGGCTTTTATATCCCCGCTTTCCGCCTCAAACAAGACATTATTCCTGGTAACGACCTCGACTTTGAATTTACCCCCATTCGCCCCGGTGCGTATGATTTGACCGACTCTCAGTATAGCGGTACATACTTTGCCACCATGCGAGCTAAGGTCATTGTGGAATCACCTAGTCAATATCAGCAGTGGTTAAGCAAAGCTGCGAGTCAAAAACCCAGTCCAGCCTCCAACCAAGCGGCTTCTGAATATGCCCTGAAAATAGAAAACGGCATTGACAGTGGTTGGAAAACTGTTGAACCCGCAGCGCCTCCATTAGTCAACTTCCCTGGTTAACTCTGTAATTTTTCTTTACTACTAACAACTGACCACTGACAACTAACACATGACTAACATCCCCATTCATGTTGCTGGTGAATCACATCACCACGAACCGCCCCAAACCTGGAGAACATACTTCAGCTTCAGTACCGACCATAAAGTTATCGGGATTCAATACCTCGTTACCTCCTTTATGTTCTTCTTGGTTGGTGGTATCTTCGCCATGATTTTGCGCGGAGAACTTATCACCCCGGAATCAGATTTAATTGACCGCACAGTGTACAACGGAATGTTCACCATGCACGGAACAGTGATGCTGTTTTTGTGGACATTTCCCTCTCTTGTTGGTATGGCTAATTACCTCGTTCCCCTGATGATTGGGGCGCGAGATATGGCATTCCCCCGCTTGAACGCTGTCGCTTTTTGGATGGTTCCTGTAGTGGGAATTCTCCTCATGGCCAGCTTCTTTGTTCCCGGTGGACCGGCTCAATCTGGCTGGTGGGCATATCCCCCCGTTAGTACCCAAAACCCCACGGGCAACTTGATTAATGGTCAAGTTCTTTGGTTATTAGCGGTGGCTATTTCTGGTGTCTCTTCCATTATGGGTGCGGTGAATTTTGTCACCACCATTGTGAAAATGCGATCGCCGGGCATGGGTTTCTTTAGAATGCCCCTCTTTGTTTGGGCAGTATTTAGCGCCCAAATTATCCAATTATTTGGACTGCCAGCTTTAACAGCCGGGGCAGTAATGCTACTTCTTGATATTACAGTGGGAACTGCCTTTTTTGATCCTACTAAAGGCGGAAATCCAGTAATGTTTCAACATTATTTCTGGTTCTATTCTCACCCCGCTGTGTATGTAATTATTTTGCCTATCTTCGGGATTTTCTCGGAAATATTTCCCGTTTATTCTCGCAAACCTTTATTTGGTTACAAAGTCGTTGCTGTTTCTTCAATGTTAATTGCTGTAGTTAGCGGCATTGTTTGGGTACACCATATGTATGTGAGTGGTACTCCTGGTTGGCTACGGTTATTTTTCATGGTGACAACCATGTTTGTATCTATTCCCACGGGGATTAAGGTATTTGCTTGGGTGGCAACTATTTGGGGTGGGAAAATTCGCTTAACTACTCCCATGTTATTTGCTTTGGGTGGTTTGGTAATGTTTGTGTTTGCTGGGATTACAGGAATTATGCTTTCTTCTGTTCCAGTAGATGTTCACGTTAATAATACTTATTTTGTAGTGGGACATTTCCATTATGTTCTCTATGGAACTGTGACTATGGGAATGTATGCTGCTATCTATCATTGGTTTCCCAAAATGACTGGCAGAATGTTCCATGAAGGTTGGGGACAAGTCCATTTTTGGTTAGCATTTATCGGCACAAATTTAAATTTCTTACCCATGCACCCATTAGGTTTGCAAGGGATGTTACGCCGGGTTGCTTCCTATGCACCTGAATTAATTGGTTGGAATATTGTTGCTAGTTTGGGTTCTTTCCTGTTAGGAATGTCTACTCTTCCTTTTATCTTCAATATGTTAATTTCTTGGATGGATGGAGAAAAAGCTCCTGCTAATCCTTGGAGAGCAATTAGTTTGGAATGGACTGTTTCTTCTCCCCCTCCTGTTGAGAATTTTGAGGAACTTCCGATTGTTACTTGTGAGCCTTATGGTTATGGTAAGGCTGAATTAATGGCATCTTCTGAACATGAATAATTTGTCAAGGTTTAGATCCCCGACTTCTTTTTTTATCTTCTAAATAAGTTGTAGGAATTTATAACAGAAGTCGGGGATCTTATTTCTCACTAATTTACTGATTTGGAAATTATGATGGATAGTTCTGTTTCTCCTGATGAGTTAGATCATGTTAGTCATGAGCATGGACATGATGAAGAAGGCAGTAAAATGTTTGGTTTTATTGTGTTTCTGTTATCGGAAAGTGTCATTTTCTTGAGTTTCTTTGCTGGCTATATTATCTACAAAACTTCTGCTGTTAATTGGTTGCCGCCTGGTGTTTCTGGTTTGGAAATAAAAGAACCTAGCATTAATACTGTGGTTTTGGTTTCTAGTAGTTTTGTGATTTATTTTGCCGAAAAGGCTCTGGAAAAGCATGATTTAAAGACTTATCGTCTATTGTTATTTTTAACAATGGTTATGGGTGGTTATTTCCTCTATGGCCAAGCTGTAGAATGGAGTGAACTGGAATTTGGGTTTACTTCTGGTACTTTCGGCGGAATGTTTTATCTATTAACTGGTTTTCACGGTTTGCACGTTTTTACGGGTATTCTGTTACAGTTAATTATGTTGTTGCGTTCTTTCGTTCCTGGTAATTTTGATAATGGCCATTTTGGGATAAATGCCACTTCTTTGTTTTGGCACTTTGTTGATGTTATCTGGATTGTTTTGTTTCTGCTTATCTACGTTTGGCAGTAGATATTTTATTAGCAAAGAATCAATAAATTATGTAGGGGTTTAGCAATGCTAAACCCTTATTCATGTATTTAAAAATTATGCTAAAATGATTTTTTATTATTGTAAAAATTCCTTAATTATCTATTTTAAAGTAAGGTTTTAAATTCTTCTCTATCTACTTGACAATCACGGAGTATTTGTGTGATTAATCCAGTTCCAATTGTTTCACCAGCATGGACTTTCATCTACTTCTAAACACAGTTCTATTGCTTCTCTCACCCGTTCCATCAGTTCATCTAAAGATTTTGCTTGCGTGTGACAACCGTGAATATTGGGTACAGATGCGACGAAATAACCATCAGCATCACGTTCAATAATTACATTAAATTCTCTACTCATTTGGGTATGGGGATTTTGTTGATATAGTTTATTTTAAAGCATAATCCTATTTCACAAAATTATCTATTTGGAAAAATTATGAAAATTTTTGTGTATAATGTCTAAAGTGGGTTTTGCCCACCTGATAATTTTTTGGTAAATCCTGTTTATTTTCAATGAACTTTAGTATTAATACTCAACAGTTAGAATTATTTGAATTACTCCAACCTTCTAAAACAATAAAAATCACCACTAACTTTACATTTCTCGACCTATTTTCCGGTATTGGTGGTTTTAGAATTCCTCTCGAAGAACTAGGAGGAATTTGTTTGGGTTATTCAGAAATTGACAAAGAAGCAATCAAAGTTTACAAAAATAACTTTATTCGTGATACCAATGCTGATGAACCATATTTAGGAGATATCACTAATTTAGATAAACTGCCTTTTGAACTAGATATAATTGTCGGTGGTGTTCCTTGTCAACCTTGGTCAATAGCAGGTAAATTAAAAGGTTTGGATGATTCCAGAGGTCAATTATGGAATGATGTTTTTAGAGTATTAAAAGCTAATCAACCTAAAGCATTTATATTTGAAAATGTTAAAGGTCTAACTGAGCCGAGAAACAGGACAAGTTTAGAATATATACTTGATAATTTAACATCATCTGGATACGTAGTTAAATATCAGGTGCTTAATTCCTATGATTTTGGTTTACCTCAAGATAGAGACAGAATATTTATTGTTGGTATTAGAAATGATCTGGATAACAGTTGGGGGTTTAGCTTTCCTAAACCTATAAATAAACATTGTAAATTATATGATGTAATTCAGGATATTCAACGCAGTGATTGTTCTAAAAAGAAATTTACTCCAGAAGTTTTATTTACAGATGGTAAAATTCCTGGCGCTAGGGGTAGATTCCAAAAATTAGATGAATTAAATAATTTTTTTCTATTTTCAGATGTCAGAGACGGACATACTACCATTCATTCTTGGGACTTAATAGAAACAACCCAGAGAGAAAAGCTAATTTGTCATACTATTTTAAAAAATAGAAGAAAGAAAATATATGGTGATAAAGACGGAAATCCTTTAAGTATAGAAATTTTACAATCTTTAATTCCTGAGTTAAATATTGAAGATATCAATATCTTAATTGAAAAATCAATTTTGCGTTTTGTAGAAAATAAAGGTTATGAGTTTGTAAATTCTAAAATTTCATCAGGTATTAATGGAATTTCTAAAATTTATTTACCTCACGCTGATGCTATTGGTACTTTAACCGCAACAGGTACAAGAGATTATATAGCAAGTATATCAATAGAATGTGATGAACCAAAAATATATAAACAGAACTTTATCGAAAAAATTTATCTTCCTAAAAAATATAGACCATTAACGGCAAAAGATTACGCGATATTACAAGGATTTCCCGAAAATTTCCAAATAGCCGATAATGAAAATAAGGCAAAGCATCAATTTGGTAATGCTGTATCTGTGCCTGTAATCTATCATTTGGCTAAATCTTTACTCAACATTATTCTTTAAACATTGGTTAAAATATGACAGCTATTAATATTACAACTCGCGCAGCAATCAAAGGATATCTAGAAGGTTTTATTGATGGTCTTATAGATGAATATAAAGGACGTAAAATTTTAAAACCAGATAATGCAGCCGAATATTTATCTAGGTCTTCATCTAATGGAGAATTAAAGCCATTTCAAGCTGCACTTATCCCACCAGAATTAATACGTATCAACCAATTTGAAAGAGGTTTGAGTACAAAATTAGGTAATTCTTTTGAAGAATGCGCTCGTTTAATTGCGCTAGAGTATCATCAAGATGTACGTCGAGGTTATGATATTAAAGCTGAAGTAAGTCTTACAGCTTTTGCAGAAGCTGAACTTCAAAAACAAAAATATGAATCTGCTGCAACAAATAAGCAAGGTAAGCCATCTTTAGAGCAAATGATAACAGCAGTGTTAAATGCTAGACGCAGTGATGATTTAGAACTTAAAATTGTTCGCACGGACTTGTATATTTTAGCTAAAGATGGAACAGAATTATTTTTTGAAATTAAGGGTCCTAAACCTAATAAAGGACAGTGTTTAGAGGTGACTCAACGGTTACTCAGATTTCAATTGCTAAGTGGAAAAAATCGTCCTCAAGTGAAAGCTTATTATGCTATGCCTTATAATCCTTATGGGGCGAAAAAAGCAGATTACAAGTGGTCTTGTACCCTAAATTATACGCCTTTTAATGATGCAGTTGTTATCGGTAATGACTTTTGGAAAATAATAGGGGGAGAAACTGCTTATGAAGAATTACTAGAAATTTATCTAGAAGTTGGACATGAGAAAAGTAAATATATGCTTGATGCTTTAGCTTTTGGATTTTAGATTTCATGTAAATAATTACAACTTCAATTTAACATCACGAGGTGGTATTTCATCTGCTGTCAAAGTAACAACTTTACCATCTCGCAAAATACTAATTGATTCTCCTAACCTGCGATGTCTTTCTATTGCATTGGCTATTGCAAATTTCACACCAGCATCTATTTTTTGATGTAACTCTGTAACGGGAATATGAGATTTATTATCTTCCTGTGATTTGATTCCAGATTCCGTATTCATAAATTATCACTTCCTGATTTTTATCTAACTTAGCATTTTTAGCTATAATATATCATCTCAATAAATTTACTTGCCAAATGATCAATAATCAACCTATTTGCATTTCCCTATTCACAGGTGCTTATGGCTTAGATTTAGGACTAGAACAAGCAGGATTTCATACCGTTAGTGTAGTTGAAAAAGACCGTGATGCTGTCAAAACAATTGCTTTAAATAGACCTTATCTCCAAGAAAGTGCTATTCCCAGAGAATTAGAAAAAGTTACTTCCCAAGAATTACTAGAAGAAGGTGGAAGAGTTTTAAATTTAGGACGCGCATTACTTCCGGGAGAAATAGATTTAGTTACGGGTGGTCCCCCTTGTCAGCCATTTAGTACCGCAGGAAAACGGGGTTCAGTTATGGACCCACGCGGAAGTTTATTTATGGATTTTTCCGCATTGTCAAAGAAGTTCAACCCCGCTTTTTCTTAATGGAAAATGTCAGAGGTTTACTTTCTGCTTCTTTACGTCATCGTCCTATTAACCAACGCGGAAAAGATTACCCAGCTTTAGAACTTGATGAAATGAATGGTGCAGCTTTAAAAGTAGTTTTAGCAGAAATGAAAGAATTAGGATATAACGTAGTTTACAACCTTTTAGAAGCAGCAGATTATGGTGTTCCTCAAAATAGATCCCGTGTAGTTTTTATTGGTTCTAGAGATGGTGAAGCTGCTACATTTCCTCTCGCTAAATATAGTAAAGATGGGAAAATTTTACCAAAGTGGAGAACTTTAAAAGACGCGTTAACAGATTTTGTGGATATCCAACCAGAATTTATTGCTTATTCAGAAAATCGGCTCAAGTTTTTAAGATTATTAGCAGCCGGACAAAATTGGAAAAATTTACCAGAAGAATTACAAAGAGAAGCAATGGGAGGTGCTTATAATTCTGGTGGGGGAAAAGTTGGTTTTTACAGAAGATTATCTTGGGATAAACCTTCACCAACAATCACAACCAGTCCCCAACAAAAAGCTACAGATATGTGTCACCCTGTAGAACTTCGTCCTTTAACTGTGCGCGAATCTGCGAAAATTCAAACTTTTCCTGATGATTGGATTTTTCATGGTTCAATAAGTTCTAAGTATAAGCAAATTGGTAATGCAGTTCCTGTGTTACTCGCTAAAGAACTTGGTGAATACCTGATTAATTTAATGCAGGGACATCAACCACAAGGAAAAGAAGTTACTGAACAACTCTCTCTATTTTCTTTATATAGTAATCCGGTTTATTTATACGTAATTCAACAACTAATTGAGGTTCATTCCCAGAATTATTGTATGTAGGGGTTTAGCAATGCTAAACCCTAAATTAATCAAGTCTTTGAATTTGTTGTAAGACTAAATTGGATTATCTCGAGGATTTACCAATTTCAATAATTTCTGTTTAATTTGTGCGTCGAAAACTTCCCATTTGATTTTGGCATAAGCTGAATTTTCATTACCACCAGATAAGAAACCCATCGGAATTTCAAAGCCTCCAGCACCCGTCCTCCCACCACCAAAAAATCGCCCAGCACTATCTTGTCCAAAGGCTTCTTTAATAAATTCATCAGGATCTAAGGTCAGTTTTGTGGTTCTGAGAGAACCTATCACCACTTCTAATTCGTCATCTTCATCATGAACAATTCCATAAACTACTGCTGTATGCACATTTTCCTCAGTCACGAGAAAATCAGCGGCTTGGGGAATTGCATCCCGGTCATCATAGCGCAAATAACCAACACCAGCTATAGAAAAGTTATTTTGAACGATGCGGTTTTTAAGCGATCGCTCGATCACATCCATTACCCGCTTAGAACGATTTGCTTGCAAAATAGCATTTAGTAACTGAGCATCATAAAACCTGCTCAAATACCCAGCAGCCATAAAATCTTCTTCCTGTGCCTGCATCAACCGATTTGTATCTGAGCGTAACCCGTGCATTAAAGCTGTAGCACATTTAACGTGCTGGCTAATGCTATTATCTAAAGTTAATAATCCTGCTTGTAAGTATTGAGTAAAAATTGTCGCTGTAGCTCGCACATAAGGACGAACATCAACAAATTCTGACTTGAGTTCCCCTTGTAAACTATGATGATCTACCAGCACTATCAGGGGAATTCCCGCTTGTTGGATGGCTGGTAATAATTGAGACGTAGTTCCCTGGTTGTCAATTAACACAAACCCTTGATAAGATGACAAATCTTTATTTTTTAAAGTTTGTATTGTCCAACGTTGAGCAGGTAAATTAGTTAGCTTAACTAAAGCAATATTTTCCTGATGACTTAAAGTTCCCGCGTAGACAATATCACACTTGATATCATACTGTTGGGCAATTAATTGGTAAGACCAAGCACAAGAAAGAGCATCAGGATCAGGAAAATCCTGTAAAATCACCAATTGGCGTTCATGACGATGTGCAAGCAGCGTCTTCTGTAACTCCTCTGATTTTTGAGATGCTAGAGAATTACCACGCTGCACCAAATAGATGCCTCCATCACCATTAGAGGATGGTGAGGGTGCTAAGGAAGTCCGGTTTAACGCTGGAAGTTCAATTACCTCTTTCTCTATTTCTAATTCCTCTGGATGGGGATCTGTGGTCAATGATAAACTCTCAAATTGAGAAGGTGGATAATTCACGTACATAAGTAACTAACTGTATTTCTAAGCGGGGAAAATAGGGTTATCCATTCAGATACAATCCAAGCAATAGTGCGCTTATAAAGCTACAGAGAACTTGGCAAAATCTAAAATTAATTCTTTTGGCAATGTGTAAAGTGGTTGATTTTTTGTCAATAGCATAAGCTAAGGATCTATTGCATCCAACTAAAGTGCTACAAAAATGCTGAAAGTCAAGTATGCTATACCTCTTGAGTTATATACAACCTCATGATTTGTGACTTTGTCTAAACAAATATGCAGATTTTTATGAAAAAATTTGATAATTATCTTGAACATTTATTTGACTTGTGATAATGTTGAGATTCTGTGTCCAAATTGATATCTCAATTTATTGGTGACAAATCATCTACTCGTAATTGTAACAAATTATCAGTTAAGAACAAGATCTATCTATATATCGTTTTTTTTAGAAGATAACGCACCACGTCGGGAAATTAAGGTAATCGGATACTGCGCCCATGAAAATATCAGCTTGGTGGAAACTTGCCACAAGCTGTAGTAAGCACTGGACGAAAACGAGTAAAACACCTACTTGTAGTCACTATCATTGACCGAGTTTGGTCAAACGGATATACCTACAGGTGAACTTTGTCCTGAGCTTTTGTAGTTAATTATGTGCAATGTCAAAGACCTATAACATACTTTTGCCACTCCTGGTGCATTCCACTTTTAAGATGCTTTGTTACCTCAAAGTAGAGGCTACTGTAAGGTTGACGGGGTAAATGACGCAAAGGCATTCGCGCTTCTTGCGGTGTACGACAACCTTTCTTGATATTGCAGCGGACACAAGCCGTAACGATATTTTCCCAAGTATCTTCACCTCCTCGTGATCTTGGCATGACATGATCGAGAGTTAACCCGTCTCCTGTGTTACCACAGTATTGACAAGTGTGGCTATCACGATGCAAGATATTTCTCCGAGTCAGCGGAATTTCCATATAGGGAACGCGGACATAATGACGCAACCGAATTACGGTTGGCATCGGAAAATCCGAGTAAAGGAATTTACTGTTGTATTCTAAGCGTTCAGCCTTGCCTTTAATCAACAACACGGTGGCACGTCGCCAACTGGTGATGTTGAGCGGTTCGTAAGAGGCGTTCAGGACTAAAACCTTCCTCATGAATCTGCGCTCAAGGTATTAGTTTTACATATATTAACACAAATACACTCCGCTGGGGATATGAGAATAATTTATACTTTTCTCCTTGCTTGAGATCCCTGTGATTGATTATAGGACTTACGCACTATACAAATTAGACATGATATGCGTAAGTCCTAAATTAATCATTTCCAGCCTTACTAGTAGCGACTGTCTTGATTGTCAAGCGATCGCTACAAGAGACAAAAAACCGCAATCCATATTTAGGAAACTTCGTCAATGCGTAAGTCCTAGATTATTGATATTTTCCTGAATTTGAAAAATCGCCATAAAGGAGTATTTGGGGATTGACATTTGATTTTATATTTGTTATCGTAGACTTGATAAGGAAGAACTATCTTTCCAATAATCAAGAGATTTTTGAGTGTGGGGATACACTAATATTGCTCGTGCTACTATCTTGTATAAATCGCCGGATCAAAGTTAAACTTCCTGATTAAAGTGATATAGCTTCTAGGGGATGTGAGAAGCTTTTCGGTGGTGTGATAGGAGTGAAATGCAATGTTAAGTCGCAAGCAAACCCCGATTTTTGCTGACAATCAGGAACGTGATACTTATGCTTGGTTTTCGCAGCGGGCTTGGGTAGAAATTGATTTAGGAGCTTTGTCTCATAACGTCAAGCAGTTGGTCAAGTTTTTATCACCACGTACCCAATTAATGGCGGTTGTTAAAGCTGATGCCTATGGACATGGGGCAGTAACAGTTGCGAGGACTGCTTTGGCAGCGGGCGCTAGTTGGTTAGGTGTGGCAACAGTTCCCGAAGGTATTCAATTAAGAGAAGATGGTATTAAAGCCCCAATTCTGATTTTAGGGGCAACCAACACACCAGAACAAATTCAGGCGATCGCCCATTGGCAACTTCAGCCCACACTATGTAGCCCTAAACAAGCTTTAGAATTTTCTAACACCTTAGAAACAATTAACCATAATTCCTCTTTATCCGTACATATTAAATTAGACACAGGAATGTCTAGATTAGGCACTAATTGGCAACAAGCGGCAGATTTTGTCCAGTTGGTACAAGGATTACCCCATTTAGATATTGCCAGTATCTATTCTCATTTAGCAACTGCCGATAGTCTTGATACCACAATCATGACAGAACAGCATAGAAGATTTGCAGAAGCAACTGCACACATCAAAGCTAAAGGGATTAACATTCCCAGTTTACATTTAGCAAATTCCGCCGCCACCTTAACAAATCCAGAACTGCACTATGACATGGTGCGGGTGGGTTTAGCTATTTATGGTCTTTATCCTGCCACTCATTTACAAAATCAAATCAAACTGCAACCGGTTTTACAACTCAAAGCCAGAGTTACCCAAGTGAAAACCATAGCCGCAGGAACTGGAGTTAGTTATGGACATCATTTTATTGCTTCTGAGGAAATGCGTCTAGCTGTAGTTGGTATTGGTTATGCCGACGGAGTTCCCCGTAGTCTTTCCAATCAAATGCAAGTCTTAATTCGTGGGCAGCGCGTACCGCAAATTGGCGCAATTACAATGGATCAAATTATGTTAGATGTGAGTTCCATCCCCGATTTGCAAGAAGGGGAAATAGTCACTTTGCTAGGAGAACAGGGAAAAGAGCAAATATCCGCTGATGACTGGGCAAATTGCCTCAATACCATTTCTTGGGAAATTCTCTGTGGTTTCAAACATCGTCTACCTCGTGTAGCTGTGATGTAGATAATTAGGGATATGGGAAAAATCACTAATACCCCATACCCTAATTTAAAATTGGGACTTAAATTTTTACTTTTTTCCCTATTGCCATAAATAATTTGTTGTGCTAACATAAGTTATTAATGCGGATATGGCGAAATTGGCAGACGCGCTAGATTTAGGTTCTAGTTCCGAAAGGAGTGAAGGTTCAAGTCCTTTTATCCGCACTTTTAAACAGATAGTTGAGTTAATGGTGATTTTGTGCAGCGATTAATTATATGTCGTCATTGACAAACTGTGATTCCTTTCTGGGGCGATCACGAAGCACTGCTGCAAGCAGTTCGCATTTATGAACAATTTAGGGATAATATCAGTAATTTTAGCTACTAACCCATCATTTAATCTTTCATCTTCAGCCTAGCGAAAAACGGGAGTTTGTGGTTAAAGCATTATCATCTCACCCTCGTAATTTGGCTAAGGTATTGTTAATGATATATTTTAGGTTAGGTTTTGAAAACTTGTGCCTATTATACAGCAATTTGTAGTAAACAATGCAAGGTTCATTTTCTAATTCAGCAGGTAGGCATCTACAGGATGCCCAAATTCTTTTGGGAGAGCAACGATGGGACAATGCCGTTTACCTAGCAGGTTATGTTGTGGAATGTTGTTTCAAGGTACTTGTTGAGCAAAACTTTAAGCATGATCAAGATGCGGCAAAAAAATATAACCATAACCTCGCTGAACTTGATGGAAGGTTAATGGAACGCTTACGGGTTATCTACCCCGTTTTGGATAAACAACTACCGGCTTCACGAATAGTTGGTACTGTTCTCGCTAAAGATCATCCAATGAGGAGATATTTCAAATCTGGACATTGGACTGAAGCTGACGCAACAACTGCTGTTCAACGTGCGGAAGAAATTTACCGAGAAATAATCTCCAAATTAGTGTTAGACGGCTCAATTCTCAGCAAAGATATTTAAGAAATGATGATCAGTTTTAGTGAAACCTTTGATAAAGTACGCGAATGCTTTAATGACGAAAGCATTGTAAATACACTCGGACGTAAACTTGATTCCGTAACTATTATTCGTGACGTTAACGGAAAGATTAGAATTTTTCTTGAATCATTAGAAAATAATACCCCATTAGAAAATAATACCATTGAAGAATTAGAAACCACTGACCTTAAGACCCTTTTATCTACAAAACTTGGAAAGTATTATGGGAATGATATTTGGCTACCACGAAGAAATAACGATGCTTACCAATCTTTAATTAAAACTATCAAGGATGAAAGAGTTTTTGCATCTTGGGATAATGGATCAAGTCCTCGCTGGTATATTCTTGAACGCCACATTGCTAAACAGGCATGGATAGATAATAACGTAGGTGAACAACCTTGGACAGAGGCCGTAGTCTATCAAAAATACAAACCCGCGATCATATCTTTTTTCTCCTTTAAAGGAGGTGTGGGACGAACTAGTAGTCTAGTTGCAACTGCCTTGACTTTAGCCCGTAATGGTCATAGAGTTGCTATTGTTGATCTCGATTTAGAAGCACCAGGATTGGCTACAATTTTTTCACCAGATAATCCAGATAATCCAAATAATCCAAATAATCCAGGTGTAATTGATTATTTATTGGAAAAGAAAATTCAAGAACAAGATTGGAAACTGCGTACTCATTTGATCAGCATTAATGAACGGATTTTGCTAGATGATAATGGTGAGAGTATACAATTACTTCCGGCTGGAACAGTAGATAAAAATTATTTGGAAAAATTAGCTAGATTAGATTTTCAGAACCTTGTAAATGGTGAACTGGAAAGTACAATGGTAAGTATGTTAAAAGAATTGGAAAGTGCAGTCAGACCTTTAGATTTTATTCTAATGGATGCGCGGGCTGGGTTTCATGATATTGGTGGATTAGCGATCGCTAAACTCTCCCATGCGGCAGTGATCTTTGGCACTCAATCACGTCAAAGTTGGGCTGGACTAACTCATGTTATTCGACATTTAGCAAGTCCTGGAGTTGATGAGCGTTTACCGTTGATTCTTGTACATTCGATGGCTCCTGCAACAGGAATCCCAGGACGAGAAACAGAATTAACAGAATTTCGGGAACAAGCCTACGACCTTTTTCGAGAAAACTATTACTCCGAAGATGAAGATGTCCCTGATGCTAACAATAGAGAAGAACCATTTTTTCCGCTAGTTGTACCTTATCAGGAGAGTCTACGGGGGGACATAGCTCTATTTTCTCGCAACTCAACTCCAGAAGAATCCACTCGACTATCAAAGCTTGCAGAAATCATGACCAATTCTCCTTATAAGGAGATTGCAGAAAAGTTGTGTAATCTTTTTGGGCGTGAATTTCAAAAAAATAATTAGATTAAAACCTATGTCTGAAATTAATAAACACAAATTACTAGAATTAATAGCGAATATCGCCCCTGGTAAAGGAATTGCTGAACATGAAAGTAATGATCATGAAACATTCTTAAAAAACTTTTTACCCATAGCAGATTATCGTCATGCTTTAGAACCAAATATATTATTAATATTAGGAGGAAGAGGAGTAGGAAAAACTGAATTATTCCGTTTACTAGCAATTCCTTCAGGACGAGCAGCTTTAGTTGAAAGCTTGGGAATTAGATCCTTACCCACCTTGAGTAAAACAACATGGGTAGCTGGCTTTTGCAAGGACAAAAAGCAATTTCCAGCACCAGAAAGTGTAGAAAGGCAAATGGATAAAGCTACAAATATTGAATGGCGTAGCTTCTGGATTGGTTTAATTTTAGGCGTGTTATTACAGCAAGAAGATTTTAAGTTCAAAGATTTTCTAATTGAACGAATAGAGCCAGAAATAGTTAATCTTCTGAGAGATGATTTATCTCTTTTATCAACTTGGCAACCTATTGTCAATCAAAATCTTGAAAAATTAAATTCTGTCTTAGATAAATTAGATCAAAAACTTATTGAAACAGATGATTGGTTATTCGTTACTTATGATGAATTAGATAGATTAGTTGTTTCCTATACTGCCTTAGCAAGTCCAATACGTCAACTTTTAGCTTTGTGGCTTGATCGATGGCGACGTTGGGATAGAATACGACCTAAAATCTTTTTGCGTACTGATCTATTTCGAGAGGATTTTTTGAATTTTCCTGATGCTTCTAAACTGCAAGGCCATCAAGTTCGATTGGAATGGAAAACTTCATGGCTTTACCAACTTTTGGTCAAACGACTTGCAAACGCTGGATCTGAAATGACAGAATATTTGCAAAATATCCCAGAGTTAATTACTGAAAATAAAACTGGTTTGGGCTGGAGTGTAACATCAAATGAAAAATTATTTGAAGAACTAATCGAAAGAATGATTGGTAAGTATATGGGTGCTAATGCTAAAAAAGGAATTACCTATCGCTGGATTCCCAATCACCTTCAGGATGCTGATGGTCGAATTGCACCGCGTTCTTTTCTCAAGTTATTTGTTTTAGCCGCAGAACTGAGAATACAACAGCACTCGACTGTTGAACAAAATATGGTACTTTTGCAACCCTCTGATTTACAGGGGGCTTTAATAGATACTTCAAAAGCGCGAATTATAGAATTAACTCAAGAGGAGTATCCTTGGTTAGAATCCCTTAAAACAAGTTTAGCTGAACTTGTAGTTCCAGTAGAGAAAGACAGGTTTTTAGAAGCAGTAGAATCTACTAACTGGAGCGAAAAACCCGAAAAGCAACCACCTGTGATTAACCCTGAAGAAATTTTGAAATATTTACTTCAACTGGGAATTGTAGAAAGTCGTTCTGATGGAAGAATTAATATGCCTGAAATATATATGTATGGATTTAAAGTTAAACGGAAAGGTGGGCTTCAACGTCCCAAGTAGCATAAGATTGAAACTCATGTAGAGAGCAACTGCCAAAAAAATAACCCCCCCTACCTGTAGTAGAGGGGGTTTACAAAACTTAATATCCGCCTTCTTCTTCGTATTCCACTTGTCGTTCCTTAACCTTTTTGGGAATATTTACAGGCTTTGGTGCATCATCCCACGCATCACCATCCAGATCATCATCATAGTCATCATACTGGTCAGCATAGGTCTTTTTAGCAGGCTTGACTTCGTATCTGGGCGCTTCCTGATAACTATCCCTGACCGTTGCATCACTCCAGTTATCTTCTTCATCTTCGTCATATTGAATTGACTCGTAGGAACGGGCTTTCATGACCTGACGCTGGGGTCTTTCTTCTTTTACGTAGTCTTCAGTCCATTCTTCTTCCTGGGCTATGGGTTCAGGAATGCGGACTTTTGGCCGGGGTGGTTGGAGGGGT
This sequence comes from Dolichospermum compactum NIES-806, assembly GCF_002368115.1. NCBI lineage: Bacteria > Bacillati > Cyanobacteriota > Cyanophyceae > Nostocales > Aphanizomenonaceae > Dolichospermum > Dolichospermum compactum. The sequence goes on from NZ_AP018316.1 coordinate 2,987,928, forward strand.
ACACCGCTAGGTAATTGATTGCTGGGTGCAACTGTGCGGGGGGCAGTATAACCAAATTCTTCTTCTGGGTCTCGTTCCCAAGGGGCTTTACCAATACCCAGCCGTTCTAAAACGCCTACAGTTAACTGGTTTACTCTTTCTTCAGCACCTTCAAAAACAATTAAACGACTCGGACCAGTGCTGACAACTTCATCTATGGATAATTCGTAGGTACTCAAAAACTGGTCAGGAATTTGGGGTAAACCCAAGGAGGCAATAACGATAGAGTATATTTTACCCGTTTCGCCATTAAATTTAAAGCCTCTTACTTTGCCTAAAACTTCACCTGTTTCCGTGATTACTTCCCAGTTCATCAGGTTGCTGAGAATCTCTACTTCCACATCTTCGATGACATCCTCGTTATCAACTAAGATGACATCACCGATTTGGTTGATGGTGTTGAGATACATATTACGAGGCAAACTAGAAATAGAGATCAGGCTGTCTCGCAAACTTAGTGCCACAACCTCTCTTTGATCAACATCAACCCAAATTTGACTCACGATACCTAACCGCTTACCGTTGTCGCGGGTGATTACCTGAGTGTTTAATATATCTGAACGTCTAACTATTTGTTCTGAAGTCATTCTATAGGTCGTCCTGTTCGCGTAGCGTGCCGTAGGCAATCTCGAATCTGGTTTATGTATATGTCTATTTTTAACAGAAATTTGTCAGTTGTCAGTTGTCAGTTGTCATTGGTAAACTTTTTTCCTGTTCCCTGTTCCCTGTCACCTGTTACCTAACTTAATACCCAAAACTTGAGTATACGCGCTCCTGGCTTGAGTTACGCCAATTGTGCGCTGGGCTGATTTTATCATCGGACGGCGCAAACTCACAATTATAAAGCTTGTTTCGCCTGTTGTTTGATCATTCTAGCTAATCATTCCCCGTTTGGCCCATTTAAAAACATATCAACTTCGTAATTGTGGCTGCATATCCTGATGATACATTTCGACCAGAACAGCAAAATTTATTGATATTAATATCTTCCTTGAGAAAGAAGAAGTAAAAAATTTTATTTTTAAAATTGTAAGTATAGCTGTTTGGAGCTAAACGAATATGGCTTTATACAAAATTGAAGACTTTACTGCTGACTCTAACTATGATCGTCCAGAGTTGGATGACAGTGAAGTTGAAAAGATTAAGCATTTTGATGTCTATTCAGACATAAACAATGATAAAGTTGGCACTGTCAAACACATCTTGGTAGATGATTCAGGGCGTTTGCGTTATTTAGTTGTGGACACAGGTTTTTGGTTCTTTGGTAGGCAAGTATTGTTGCCAATAGGACGTTCCCGAATTGACTACGATAAGCAACGGGTGTATGCAATTAGGCTTACAAAGGAACAGGTAAAAAATTTACCAGATTTTAAAGATTTGCAAGAAATTGATTACGACTATGAGGAACGGGTGCGGGGCGTTTATCGTCCGCCAACAGTACAAGAACCTTTAGAGTCATCAACACCTTTAGAGTCACCTATACCTGTAGATGTTACAGCAGTTTCTAGCCATCGCACAATAACTACACCTGTTACTCCTCCTGTTCCTGCTGAACGTAATACATATAGGTATGAGGAAGAACCAAATCTTTACAATGTGAATGAGCAGGATCACCACAACCTCAAGCTATACGAAGAACGTTTAGTTGCCACTAAATCTCGTGTGAAGACAGGAGAAGTAACTATTAGTAAGGAATTATATACTGAAATGGTAACAATTTCTGTACCTGTTCAAAAAGAACGTATAGTTATTGAACACAGTAATGGAGAAACGGATGCTAAAGCTATATTACCTGGTGAATCTGATTTCCGTGAGGGAGAAGTGACTCGGATGGATATTTATGAAGAAGTCCCTAATATCCAAAAGGAAACAGTTTTGCGGGAGGAAGTGAAAGTCAAGAAAATAGTTCAACAGGATACAGTTGAAGCTGAAGATACTATTCGGCGTGAGGAATTAGATGTGAGTCGCAATGATCAACGAGTAGGTGAGAGAAGAAACTAATTAAATGATTGTACTGAAACAGCAGTTCGGCGTTTTGGGAAAATGGCTCTCGTTGCCACAGAAAATATTGTAGTTGGGGCAAGGGAACAGGGAACAGGAAGAGAGTTTTGAGTGATTTTACTTTTCTTCACATACCTTTAAATTTTTCTGTTAACCTACGTATCGTATATTAAGTATTAGAACCCAGATAAAATTCCTAAACTTCTAAAATTCATGTAATTACTACAAGGATTTAACTGTGATTACAAATGCTAGTAGCCTTACCCTTAGCAATCTCCGTCAAACCTTTGGCTTGAGACTCAATTCTAGCGATCGCTTTTTTGATGAATGGTTAAATAATGCGCCGACTCTAACCGAAGCGGAACTACAAGGACTAGATCGCCTCACTCGCAACTATACCTATCTCAGTCAAGAGGAAGCGCCACTTGAAGAAATTGTTAAGCTTGTCGTGGTGTCGCCATTGCTAGATTTGGCTGGTTTCTATCAATTTCCTTTTCTGGTAAAAGCAGAAGTAAGTACCAGTATCGAAGTTGCTGATGAAGCTAATGCTATGGCGGTTCAAGGCAGAATTGATATTTTGGTAATCCAAGATAGTTTTTGGATTTTGGTAATCGAATCAAAACCTGCAAGGCTAGACGTTACCGCAGGAATTCCTCAAGCACTTACTTATTTGTTGAGCGCTCCTAATTTGCCGTCAAGTTACTATGGAATGGTTACAAATGGAAGGGAAGTATTGTTTTTGAAATGTGATCGCCGCCAAGATGTCCCTCAATATACGCGATCGCATACTTATCGGTTACTTGAAAATATAGCAGAACGCATCCAAGTTTTGCAGGGACTTAAACAAATTGGGGCTTATATTGGCGATTTGAGGAGTTAGGCGATGCCTGCGGCGAGCGAAGCTATCGCACTTTATAAGTCTAATTTGAGCGATCGCTTCGATATGATGGCTAAGTTGAGTGGCGGATAACATCGGGCGCATCACCACCAAGATATCGCCCCCGTCCGCTCCAACGTGTTTTTATATCTTGCTTTCGTGATAAGCTCACAACTTCTCTACCGCTTTCAGCTTGTTGCTTTTGCAAATCAGCAAAGATAGCTTTCAAGTCATGATTGAATGACCGAGAATACTGTTCACGAATTCTGTGGATCTCTTCCACAATCTCATCATGAAACATAATCAACCTCCTAGAAGTTCATAGGGTGTACAAAGAATCGGCAATTCGTATCCAAAATCAATGCTGATCTCCGCCAATTTTCCCTAAATTTGAGCATTGGCAATGTGCTTGCAATTCCATGTCAGCAGATAATCCATTCCGTGAACAGTTGCAACTGCGATATGAATAGCATCAACATCAGCTTTTGCTGGAAGGTTGCTGCGGCCTAAAAATTGCTCTGCTAAATCCAGCACGGATTGGTTTAAGTTGAGTAATGATAGATTGCTAAGAATTTCGAGTCGTTGAGATGCAATTTTGGCATCTCCTTGGGTAGTTTCTTTCAAGACTGCTTGGGATGAGTATAGTTGAAAGTCACTGCGCCGTGTATTCCACCACTCCCTCGTTATCTCAATATTAGCCGCCACAATAATGTCTCTGCTTGGTCGAGCAGTAAGGTAGCCTAAGATACTGGTTTCAATATAGACAGTTTCACCCATACACGGTAGATTGTAAGCTACTTCATTTTAGCTTATATTTTAGGTGCGTTACACTACATTAACGCACCCTACAAGATCGGCGATTCCTAGGTCGTGCTTCGCTATCGCACTTTATCAATTTAACCTACAAGCGATTCCTAGGTCGCGCTTCGCTGTCGCACTTTATCAATTCAACCTACAAGCGATTCCTAGGTCGCGCTTCGCTATCGCACCTTATCAATCTAACCTACAAGCGATCGCTGTGCCAGTTGCGTAAGTCCTGATGACAATAGAAAAAAGCGAACTGAAAGTCACCGTTGCGCCACTCTTACAGAGCGCTTCGCTATCGCACTTTATCAATCCAACCTACAAACGATTCCTAGGTCGCGCTTCGCTATCGCACCTTATCAATCCAACCTACAAGCGATTCCTAGGTCGCGCTAGTTCCCTCCGGGACGCTTTGCGAACGCTATCGCACTTTATCAGTTTAAACTGTGAGCGATTCCTAGGTCGCGCTTCGCTATCGCTTGACATTCAAAACAGTCGCTACAAACTTTTGGGGACTCATTGGTGATTTAAAAGTGTTAGTATAAATAATTCCCAAAAGTTCACAAACTTGATATAATGGACATAAAGACTATTTAGTGAGGTAATAATTATGTTATCAACTGATATGAAACAAGAATCAATAATTAAGAGAATTGAGAATGTTGTTGCTATTTTAATGGAAGAACGTCCTTTATTTAAAGAGGATCTAAATTATACGAAAATGGTTCAAGATTTAGTAAAAGTATTTAAAGAAAACTTTTCTTTAGAAGAATTTAGTCAGATATCAGAAGAAAGTCTTAAAAAGCGTTGTAGTGGTATCATGGCTCTACACCTTTTGGCTAAAATAGGAGAGGATTTTACTCCTGAACAAATGGCAATTTTTGATGATGCAGTTAAAAGAAAATAGAAAATTTATGAATTATTTATTAGATACTAATATTGTTTCTTTAGCACTCAAACAAAATTCCCAAATTCTTCACAAGATTACAATTAGTGAGTCTAAGGAAGAAAAGATTTTTATTAGTTGTATCACCTATTTTGAAATTAGGCGAGGTTTTTTAGCGGTTGATGCACCAAAACAAAGAGCAAGATTTGAGGAATTTTGTCAAGAATATCCGATTATTTTCTTAGATGATTTAGCAATTTTAGAAAAAGCTGCTCAAATTCATGCTAATTTGAGATTAAGGGGTGTACCAATTCAAACTGAAGATGTTTTAATCGCTGCTACTGCTATTCTTAAAGATTTAATTGTGGTTTCTAATGATAGTGATTTGGCCAGAGTTGAGGGTTTAAGTTTAGAGAATTGGGTAGAATTATGATGATTAAATTATTTTTTGGCTGATGTATTTAAAACTGTAGGTTTGGTTAAGCTGTTATTGGGTTTTTCGCATTTGGTCAGGGTGTAAGTGGCGAACTCGCACTTTATCAATCTAACCTACGAGTGATCGCACTGATATGATCAGGACTTACGCAAGTGGCACATTGGTAGGGTGCGTCAGATATCAACAATCTGTTTATTTGCAGGATTTATGCAGTAGTAAAGCACCCTACAACAGATTTTTTTGTGACACTTGCGTAAGTCCTAATGATTTTGACTTTCTCTTGAGAAGTTACTCCGAAAAAATCGCTTTTGTTCAATTAAAAATAAGGTGCGTTACATTTCATTAACGCACCCTATAAGATCAGCGATCGCACTTCCTAACACCACCTACGAGCAAGTTTAGTTTTTTGCAGACTCATTCAGTTGCTGCTGAATCTGTTGAACTTCCTCGATCGATAAACCTGTTGAAGATACAATAAGACTGAGTGCCACGCCACCGCGTAGAAGATTAAGCGCGATCGCCCGCTTCTCCTCTTTCCGAGCATCTCTTTCAATCGAACGATAAACAGTGGATTCCTGCATGATGTCTCTCCGTAGTATGCGATAAACGATCTCATCTTCTAATTTTAGCCCAGCCAAAATCCCTGATGCTGCCATCAGGTTTGCTTTTGTTGTAGGGTCTACAATCTGATCCACCCTTTTAGCTACTTGGCGCAACGTTTCCTCGGCATTAACACTTTCACCCAAAACCGCAAAGGGAATCAGCCCAGGATATTGCAGGAAAAGTGATGCAGGTTGTTCCCACAATCGGATGACATCAAACTCATGGCGCGTCCGCTCCATCATAAAGCTCGTTTGATAAGCCAACTCCGACCTAGTCTGCTTTAAGTAAATTACGACCTGTCGCATTGGTTTAGTTGGATCTTTTCGGTACATTCGCACACGGTAATCCAAAATGCGAAATGGAATATTATTTTTAGGGAGCGTTTGAAACTCGATATGTAAAAAGGATTCGTTAGATTCCAGCAAAATCAAGGCATCGGCTCGAATCGGGTCAAGGGAGAGTTCCGAGGGTTGGATTTGTGTCAGGGTGACAGGTTCACCCAAAAGCCAACTGGCAAAGTCAGCAGAGAAATTTTCGGCAAGAAATCGGCAGGTATCGTCATACATGAAAAAATTATACGATAATATCCGCTTACTCAATTCAAAGTCGGATAGAATTTTTCCCTTGGTTTTATCCAGAATTTTTCTGTATAACGGTACAATTGAACGCACTTTATCAATCTAACCTACTAGCGATCGCACTTCATCAATCCAACCTAAAAGCGATCGCACTTTATCAATCTAACCTACAAGCGGTCGCACTTTATAAATCTAACCTACTAGCGATCGCACTTGTTAGCATCTTTAGTCTAACAACGATCAAAGATACAGGAAATTAATTCCTTATAAACATTCATTTCTTCCGAGATACACTTAGAAAGATTCAACTTAAATACTTCAGCATTAACGCTGGAAGTAATTCCACAAATATTTTTTATTTTTCCAGTGACATCTTTTAAGTTCTGATTGTCTATATCTGTCACTAATAGATAGATCGTATTCATTTTCACTAAATTCGCGGTTATTTTCTTCACAGTATTTGACAAGAACTTCTTTGTCATACAAATAGTTTTCAATTTCCCATCTTTTCAGGACTCTGTGATTGGCTCGATTAAGCTGGAGATATGATTGCCTGTCCTGCTCAGTAGTATCTCGCCCTGATGCCATATCTCTATCCTTTAAGACTAATATTTCCAGGTTAGAAAAGACCTTGCTTAGAATCGCAATTGCAATATCACTTCGCTTATCTAATTCAGTATTACCTCCACTCGAAACAAAGAGTGTATCGTGATAACTTTCCGAAAATATATTATTAAAAACCTGGGCATCTAATCCTCTCTCGACCCCACCCATACCTGGTTCGTCACGTCCTTCACAATAGACTATACGTTTAGGGCTAACAAGATTGGCTAAGTCATCAAGCGCAATTGAAAAAATATCACTCCAATTTGCTCTTAACGCCTTCATCGGAGTCAGGGTATAAGCCTCTGAAGCGAGTTTATCGTTGGACTTAAATTGAATAATTTGACACTTGTCCTTCATCTCATCTTGTAGAGCGCGTAAAAAGCCTATGCTATGGGTTGTAAGCCATATTTGGCAGTTCTCTCCAACTAAACGATCAATTTCTATTAAAAGATTTTTCTGTATTGATGTATTTATGTGCAGCTCTGGTTCGTCTAATAAAAATATAGTATCGCAATATTCATCTTGCCTTAGATAGAGATCCAAAAGTATATCAATTACTTCTTTTTCTCCTGAAGAAAGGACATTGAATTCAAAGTCACTTGGGTGATCCGACTTCTTAAAGTAAAGACTACCTTGAGAAGCTTCAATATTTCCAATACTTGATATCTCTAAATCAAGACACTTTTTAATAGAAGAGTTCAAATCTCCAATTATTTTTTCTTTTGCCTCACTTGGTTTGCAGTCAAAATCATTCAGATATTTGTTATATTTGATATAGAGTCGCCTGTAGTTTTCCTCTATTTTGTCATCAATATCTGATGTTGTAGTCGCCCCATATTGATTGAATCTTATATCAGGAGTCGCCATTGATTGTTTGACCATAAGGCTGCTGTTGTACCTATATGGACTACGAAATGAAAATATTGTATTTTCTTTGCCAGACCTTTGCTTTTCACTTCTAATTTCCTGAAATGTTCCTTCCAAAAACTGAATAGAAACATTTTGATGATTGTAATTTGGAGTTCTGTTCATCGAATGATATTGATGATCTTTACCATCTTTGTTTCCTACCCGATTATGTGCATTGTTGTGAAAAAGCATCCCATCTAGCACACTACTTTTTCCGCAGCCATTAGGACCCACCAATGCAACTATCCTTTTGGGATTTTCACCTAGATCAATAGTAAGGTCAAAAAATCTTTTGTAGCCATTCTTAAGCTGAAGTTTCTTTATTCTCATCTGACAAATTATTTCGCTTCACAACTATATATCTTACGCAATTCTGCGGACTTTTTTAATGGTCAGATGATTGTAGTTTAATCCCCAAAACTTGAGTATATGCACCTCTAGCTTGTGTCACCCCAATTGTCCGCTGTGCTGACTCTATCATCGGACGGCGCAAACTCACAACTATAAACTGTGCCTGTTCTGCCTGTTGTTTAATCATTCTCGCTAATCGTTCCACATTTGACCCATCTAAAAACATATCAACTTCATCAAAGGCGTAAAATGGAGATGGACGATAACGTTGTAGAGAGAAAATAAAACTTAATGCAGTTAAGGATTTCTCTCCCCCAGACATAGAAGCAAGACGTTGGACGGGTTTTCCTTTCGGGTGTGCAACTAGGTTTAAACCACTGTTAAAAGGATCTTCGGGATTATCTAGTTGTAAATAACCGTCACCATCGGAAAGGATAGCAAAAATTGATTGGAAATTCTCATTTACTGCATCAAAAGCTTCTTTAAATGCTTTTTGACGGAGGGTGGTAAAGTTTTCAATTCTTAATAATAATTCTGTCCGTTCACCTTCTAAAGTCTCTAATTTTTCCGTAAGTTCTTGAAGACGACCTTGGACTTTATCGAATTCTTCCAAAGCTAACATATTCACAGGTTCCATTGCCTGTAAACGTTTACCTAAACTCCGCAATTCTTTTTGTAAGTCTTCTAAATCAACTTTATTGGGAACTTCTGGGAGGGGACTGGGTAATTCTGCACCTAAATCTCGCAATTGGTTTTGCAGTGCTGTTAAATCTTCCCGGCGTTTTTGTTGAGTTTCTTGCAGTTTCTCAATTTCCCATTGTAATTGTTGTTGACGCAATAAGAGCGATCGCAATTCGGTTTCTGCTGTATCTCGGTTCTTTTTCTCTTCCCCTAAATTCTCTTCTAATTTCCGCAAATTAGCTTGCATTGTGGTAATCAAATTATTCAATTCTTCAACTTGACTATTAACTGTTGCTTGTTGCTGTTTTCCTGTCGTTTCTTCTTGTTGATATTGAATAACTCTGGTTTGAGATTCTTCTATTTTTTCTTGTAATCGTTGTTGTTGATTTTCGAGATTTTTTAATTGTTGTTGCACATCTCTTAACGCGGTTTCTCGTTGTTGTAATTCCTGTTCTTGGGTTTTAATGATAGCTTGGATTTGTTGCCATTCGCTGGGGGTTTGGGAAGATTCCAACTCAGCTAAAGTATGTCTCAATTGTTGTAATTGAGTTTCTTGTTCTGGTAATTCCTGATTTAAAATTTCTAACCGGGATTGTGCAGATGTGAATTTTTGGGTATTTTGGGAAAGTTGGGAACGAGTATTTTCTAACTGCGTTGTTAAACCTTTAATATCTTTCTTTAACTGTTCTAAATATAATTGTTGTTCTCTGCGTCCTTGACGTGCTTCCGTCAATTCTATAGTTAATGTTTTAGTGCGAGTTGCTAAAGTAGAAATTGCTTCTCCACAACGTTCTAAAATCCGATCAATATCTATTAAGCGAGTTTTTAAATTAGCGACTTCTTGAGATTCTCCGGCTTCACCGCTATCAAAGCGTAAAGATGAACGTTGATTACCGCTACCTCCAGTCATTGCGCCGCTAGTTTCCAATAATTCCCCTTGTAAAGTGACTATCCGATATAGTCCCATGTTTTTCCGAGCTTGTGCCAGGGTTGCAAATACCACCGTTGCACCAAAAACATAGGCAAATACATCATGATAACGGCGATCGCATTCTACCAAATCTACCGCATAACTGACAAAACCATCAGCTAAACGCAGAGTTGCATCTTGAGTAAATTTCGGGACTTTAATTTTATTTAAAGGTAAAAAAGTTGCCCTTCCGGCCCGTTTTTGTTTCAACAGTTCAATTCCCGCAGATGCCACACTATCATCTTCCACCACAATATGCCCTAAACGCCCACCAGCAGCCATTTCTAAAGCTAATTGATATTTAGGATCTACCTTGCCCAACTGCACTACCAAACCCCATAAACCAGGCATTTCTGACTGTAAAATTACCTTACTAGCTTGTGTTCCTTGGATCTCCTGTTGTGCCTGTGTTTGTGCTTCTAATTTATCTAATTGACGTTGTTTATCGCGTTGTTCTTGTAAAAGTCGCTTTTGGGTATCTTGTTGAATTTGTAACTCTTGTTCTGTCGCAGCGAGATTTTCGGCTAAATTTTGAATAGGTTGGGTAGAAGCATTAAATTCTGTTTCCAAACGCCCACATTCAACTTGCTTTGCGGTTAATTCCGGTTCTAAAGTTGCAATTAACTGAGATTGTTCCGAAATCAATTGTTGTAATTGAGTATTCCGTTCCTGTAATTGCGCCTGTTCAGTGCGTTGGGGTTCGAGAATATGCAGCAAAGATTCAATTTGCCGATTTAAAGCTGTTTGTTGTTGTACCCAAGCTTCCGAAGCTGAGGCAATTTCCGCAGCAGCTTGACGAGAAGACTCTAAATTTTGTTGAGCTTTATCTCTTTCTGATTGTAGAGATGTGACATTCAACATTTCTACATTGTGTTGTTTTTTAGCTTCCTCTAAAGCAAGTTGATATTGTTGAATTTCCTGATAAGTTTGATTTAATCGCTTTGTGGATTCTTGAATAGATGTTTCTAATTCCCGTTGTTGTCGTTGGAGTTGTTTCCGTTCAGCTTCTTGAGTAGCGAGATTTGATTGAACAGAAAGAAGTTCCTCCTCACCCAAAGCCTTAACCCGAAGATTGAGTTGATCTAATTCAGTAGTTTTCTGATCAATTTGGGAATTAGTTGTATTTAATTCAGTAGTAAAATTACTGAAATTACGATCGCCATCTTGAACTTGTGCAACCAGCTTTTCCTGCTGTGCTTGGAGAGAACGCCAAGATAACACCGCCTCCCAAGACTGCTTTTGAATAAACTCAATTTTCAATAATTGATACTTTTCCGCCTTAGCCTTGTCTTGAGAAAGGCGATCGCATTGTACACTTAACTCAGTCTGAATAATCCGACAACTATCTTCCTTATCCTTCACCTCATCCAAAGTAGACTTAGCTTGGAGTATTTTCCGATCATAAGTCGCCACCCCGGCCAACTCATCAATAATTTCCCGACGTTCCCGCGCATTCATCGAGATAATACTCGTTACATCCCCCTGTAACACCACATTATAGCCTTCAGGATAAATCCGCAACTCTTCTAAATCCTCATGTAACTCAGACAGAGTACAAGCGACACCATTAATATAATAATTAGACGTATACCCCCCTTGTTGAGACACCCGCAACCGCCGAGTCACACTCCACTCAGACGATTTTAGATTTTGGATTTTGGATTTTGGATTTTCCTCCGTCTCCTCTACTTCCCCTACCTCCCCTACTTCCTCCCTCTGCGCCACTGCGCCTCTGCGAGAGACATCCGAAATATCAAAAGTCACAGTTACACTAGCTTCCAGAGCCGAACGCCCCTTATGTTTTTGGGCATTATTCACCAAATCCGGTAAACGTTCCGCCCGCATACCCTTAGAACTAGCCAGTCCCAAACAAAACAACAAAGCATCTAGAATATTTGACTTCCCAGAACCATTGGGACCAGATATGACAGTACAACCCGGTAGCAAAGGGACAGCAGTAGTCCCACCGAAGGATTTAAAATTGGTAAGTTCAACGCGCTTGACATATACCATGAGGCACTGGTTAACTATGATTATGATCTGGGTTAAGTAAACAAGTGTACCAATTATTTATCATTTCGTGGCTATAAAAAAGAGTAATAAATAAATTTATGCAGATTCAAACGCCAGATTGGGTGAAACACGCAGTTTTCTATCAAATATTCCCCGATAGATTTGCGAGAAGTCAGCGTTCCCGTCACACTTTCTTAAATAATAGCAATTTAGAAGCCTGGGATGCACCACCTACACTCCAAGGTTACAAAGGTGGTGATTTATGGGGTGTGCTGGAAAAATTAGACTATATCCAAAGTTTAGGGGTGAATGCAATTTACTTTACACCCATTTTCCAATCTGCTAGTAATCATCGTTATCATACCCATAATTATTACCAAGTTGATCCGATGTTGGGGGGAAATCAAGCTTTACGAGAATTAATAGATGCAGCCCATTCACGAAATATGAAAATAGTTCTCGATGGCGTATTTAATCATTCTAGTCGAGGCTTTTTCTTTTTTCATGATGTCTTAGAAAATGGTTCTAATTCCCCTTGGGTAAATTGGTTTAAAATTCAAAATTGGCCGCTTGCACCTTATGATGGTAATTTACCCGCTAACTATGATGCTTGGGCGGGGATTCGCTCTTTACCAACCTTTAATCATGATCATCCAGATGTGAAGGAGTATATCATGAAAATTGCCGAATATTGGCTGAAATTTGGCATTGATGGTTGGCGGTTAGATGTGCCTTATGAAATTAAAACTCCGGGTTTTTGGCAGGAATTTCGCCAACGAGTTAAAGGTATTAATCCTCATGCTTATATTGTGGGGGAAGTTTGGACAGATGCCCGTGAATGGCTCGATGGGACGCAATTTGATGGGGTACTCAATTATTTATTTAATGAGGCAGTTCTGGCGTTTGCTGTAGGCGATCGCATCGTATTAGAATTAGTAGAGTCTCAGAGTTATTATCCCTATCCTGCCCTAGATGCGGCTGGTTATGCAGCCAAAATTCACAGCCTTTTAGAATTATATCCTTGGGAAATTCAACTAACTCAATTAAACGTCTTGAGTAGCCATGATACAGCCAGATTAATGAGTATTGCTGATGGTGATCAAGCAAGTGTAGAATTATCTAATTTGTTATTATTCACCTTTCCCGGTGCGCCGAGTATTTACTATGGTGATGAAGTGGGTTTACCTGGAGGCATAGATCCAGATTGTCGCCGTGTTTTCCCCCTAGAATCTGACTGGAATCAAGAACTTTTAAATACTCACAAACAATTAATTTCTCTACGTCAAAATCATCCAGCTTTGCGACTTGGTAGTTATCAAGTTCTTTATGCAGTAGGAACAGTTTATGTATTTGCGCGGATTTTAGAAAGGGAAGAATTAATTATTGCTGTGAATGTGGGGACTGAATCTATTACGGTGAATATAGATTGTAGTAATTTGCAAAATCAACCTGAACAAGTTTTATTTGGAAATGGAGAAATTGTCTGGAAGGGGGAAAATGTTTGTTTAACTATTCCTCCCCGTAGTGGTTTAATTTTGGGATAAATGTTAAAATCTGCTAAAAAAAGTAGAGACGTTCCATGGAACGTCTCTACAAGGGTTTTGGAGGAGGCATATTTAATTTTTGAAGATGTCTAAGAGGTTGTTTGAAAAGTATTAGATGAAACCAATAATTTCCAAGAACCTAACCCCCCAGCCCCCTTCCCTACCAGGGAATGGGGGTTTCAAAGCCTCTCCCCGCGTCGGGGAGAGGTTTGGAGAGGGGTTTATTTATACATTAAAAACTTTTAAAACATCCTCTAATGATTTTTGATGATATCCAAACTGTTGGAGAGACGTTTGTCCGGAACGTCTCTACACCTAAATTCATCCTTCGTTTCAGCAACGCCAAATTTTTGACCTATTATCTATTACATCCTTTCCTAACGAGTGACTTACGGTGATATATTTGGATAATAGCCAGTGTGAAAAAATATTTGTTGGTGATATTTTTTTGAGCTTTGTGGGTAATCTAATCACATAGGAGTAATGCTGCAATTTAGACAACAGCAATTTTTAAGGTATGGCTAGTACCGCAGGGCGTTCGTCAAAAGTCAAAAGTCAAAAGTCAAAACGAATATACAATGAGCTTTCCAGTAGTTTGGAATGGTCTATTTATTTCCGCCGACCTGTACTAGTTCCGGGAATGATTATTTGGTTCGGTGCGGTAAGCAGATTGAGCGAAAGAAAAGAATTGTTACATATATTGAACTTATTTCATTTGGCGGTTCAATATTGTTCGGCGGGGTTAATGCCATCAAACAGTCTTGGAAAAAACCTAAGCAAGCAGTAGTTCAATCGGCTGAAAATGAGTTACAGAAACAAATTAAGGGGTATGAGTTAATTTTACAGCGTGAACCGAATAATCAAACAGCTTTAGAAAAGCTGTCTATTATTCGGTTAAAGTCGGGAGATAATCAGGGAGCGATCGCTTTGATGGAGAAGTTGGTAAAATTACATCCAGATAGACAGGATTATAAAACTGTTTTGGCAAATACAAAGAAGACAATAGGGAAGTAAAAGTTATATTCAGAATTGTTTATAATATAGTTTGATGGATATAAAATTATATCCCGTCTTAGCTAACACCAACATATTCTTCCAAAATGGAAAACTATGGACACCCTGAAAATTGCTCCTTCAACACAGTTACCAGATCATACCCAATTACCCTGTGAAGATGGAACATTTGTGAAAAATTTTCAAGAACATCCTCAAAGTATTCTTTTAACAGAATCTATCTGGTCAAAATTACAAACAATTCATCCAGACAAACAATTTTGCATAGGACAAGATAGCGGTATTTATTGGCGGATTACAGAACCACCAGAAAGTGGCGCAGAAGCACCAGATTGGTTTTATGTTCCTGATGTGCCACCTGCTTTAAATGGTCAAATGCGCCGTTCTTATGTGATGTGGCAAGAATTAGTTGCTCCCCTAATTGTCATTGAATTTGTATCCGGTAATGGTAAAGAAGAAAGGGACGAAACTCCATATCAGGGCAAATTTTGGGTTTATGAAAAAGCGATTAGAGTGCCTTTTTACGGTATTTATGAAGAAAATAAATCATCCTTAGAATTATATCATTTAATCGAAGGACAATATCACTTGATGCCACCTAATGCCAGGGGTCATTATGTAATTGAAAAAATGGGTGTTGAATTAGGAATTTGGCAAGGAACATATAAAAATGTCGAGTTACCTTGGCTAAGGTGGTGGGATTTGGAAGGTAATTTCTTGTTAACAGGAGAAGAACAGGCTGAACAGGAAAAACAGCGGGCTGAACAGGAAAAGCAGCGGGCTGAACAGGAAAAGCAACGGGCTGATAGATTAGCAGCAAAATTGCGAGAATTAGGCGTTGAATTTGATAATTGAGCAATCTTGTATATGGAGATGATTTAAATCACAGTTAACCGGGCGGTTAGAAACCGCGTCTACACAGGCAAGACCCACCTAAGTGGGTTTAAATTCATTGGGTTTGTTAAAATTAAATAGCAGAAAAATATGGAGTTTTTGGCCAATGAAAACTTTAGTTAAATGGACAATTAGCGACTACCATAAAATGATTGAATCAGACATTTTAACAGGTCGTAATTGCGAGTTAATAGATGGAGAAATTGTAGAAATGAGTCCAGAATTACCTCAACATTATAATACTGCAAAAAGAAGTGTAAATTACTTAGGAAATCTTTTACAAGGAAAAGCAGATGTCAGGTTTAATAGTCCAATTACTTTGTCTAATTCTGAACCAGAACCAGATATTGCCATTGTTAAATTACCCGAACACAGATATAATCAACATCATCCATATCCCGATGATATTTTTTGGTTGATTGCAGTTGCTAATACGAGTTTAAGTAAAGATTTATTAATTAAAAGAAAAATCTATGCCCAAGCGCAAATAGCTGAGTATTGGATTATCAACTTAACAAGTCAAGAATTAATAGTTTTTCGTAACCCTGACAACAGGGATTATTTAATGAAAGTAAAATGGCAAGAACCGATAATTAAGTCTTTAGCTTTTCCTGATATTGAGATTATTGTTAGTCAGATGTTGAACTGATATAAATGAACGAAATTGCGTCGTTTTCGGCTTTGGGAATAACTTATTGAGTAGGGTGCGTCAGATAGAGGGAATCTGTTTTTTTGTCAAAATATCGTGTCTGACGCACCCTACAAGGGATAAAATTTACCTCACATATTTGGGGAATTTTGTCAATGCGTAAATCCTAGTATAGTTGAGATTGAATCTACTAATCAAATTTAGTTATTTTTGAGGATACCAATTATCATCTAATAGTTGTTCTAATGAATACGGACAATTATCAGGTAATAGGTTAAGAGATATTCCTGTTTTTTCAATAACTAACTTCATTGATACATTGTAAATATGCTCTAGTTCTTGACTTAACTTATTTTTTAATGTAGTCGTTAAGTTATTATTTATATCATCTCGAAAAGCAATAATTTCTCCCCTCCAATGACGATAATTACGATCATATTCTTGTTCCCAATATTGTAATAATAAAATATGAATCATAATCTGTCTTAACAGACTTCTAACTTTGTTTAAATCATTTCTTCCCAAACTTTCCAACTCCTCAATTAAATTATCTAAATCTAGATTATCTAGATCTTTGATTTTTAACAGTTTAATAGTTTCTTGCAACCATAGATAATCGTCACTTTCATACAGTTTTTGGAGTTGATTTTGTGTTAAATTTGTCATAATCACAATCCTTTTTTGTGAGTTAGTGATCATTTACTATGTGCATCATAGAGAAATTGTCTTTATTAGGGTTTTGGTAGTTTCAACGCTTATTCCTTGCACTTGTTTCACCTTTTTTACCTTCAAACTCTGATATATCTCAGTTCTAGGTTTATATGGCTAACGCCACGCCACGCTATTAGCAGACCCTACTTAAAGATTAACATAATTTCAGTATTTTGGATATCATCAAACTTTAAATTATGATGAGAATTTATCAGGGATTCCTGACTATATGGTTGCTCAACGTTCTTCTAGGGGTAAAATTATTTTGGAGAAGCCTTATCTAATTATAGTGGAAGCTAAAAAGGATAACTTTGAGGAAGGTTGGGGACAATGTTTAGGGGAACTGATTGCTGCACAAAAAATGAATAGTAATCAAAATAGTCGGTTATTTGGCATACTTTCTAATGGTAAGTTATGGGAATTTGCAGTTTTGCAAGAAATGGAGTTTATTAAGAATGTTAAATATTATGTATTAGAGAATTTACAAGCGCTGATGGAGGTGTTAAGCTTTATATTCAGTAATAGTTTTGAACAGGTTATTTATTGAGTTTTTAAGTAGTTAATAAATTCTGTGACTCCATCATATTGATCATGGTAGTCAAAATACTGATTTAACACTTGTATATCTAAATCTGGTAATAATTGACTTTGATTAACCTGATTATATTCATCATTTTCTAAAGCATAGATTTTTAATAATCCATCTTCCCAAATCCAAACTTCAGGAATACCAATTCGTTTGTATATTTCTAATATTTTTATATTTCCACTGGTGAAAATTACCTCAATAATTAAATCGGGAATGTCTTTTTTGCTATGAAAAATATAGGATTCATCAGGTTCTTTACGTCCAGTTATATTTTTATTTCCTAAAGTGGCACTACCTCCAGCATAAAATCTAACCCTTTTTTCTCTACAGTATGCTTCTAACAATAAACTAATTGTTCTTTTGTAATATTCATGTTCTTGTCCTAAATTCATAATAATTTCTAATTCTCCATCTAAATAAATAAATCTTATCCCCTCAATATCTTGAAAGGTGGTTTCTATTTGCTCAAATTTTTCCCAAGTAATTCCTGTAAGAACTAGATGATTATTTGGTACAATAGCTTTTTGTAATGTAGTTGTCATAGTTTTTATTCCTCAAATACAAGGTATGGAAGCGGTGACGCGGTGAGGATGTAGAGAAGAAGCGATTACGTTTCTAAAATTACTTGGATATTTGTTAATAATTGTATCATAAAATATGGATAGATTATGGAAGGATTCAAGGGATTGATACTGACATTTTCATGTTAATTGTAAATATTTGTGAAAATAAACGTCCGTGTGTCTATAAGATGATAGATTTTCGGGGATTGTGGGTACTCTCTAGATGTAAAGGTAATTAGGGGGGAGTTAAGCAAGCGATCGCTTTGATGGAAAGGTTGGTAAAATTACATCCAGATAGACAGGATTGTGATTGATGAATTTTCTAGAAATATTTAAAGATAAACTTTGCAATTATGAATGGAGTTGCTCCCAAAAGTCAGGACTGGCGTACAATGCTGGAATTGACTAATATTAAGCCACACCAAGTTAAAAACAGTATCTTATCTTATGCCAGCATTTTTATTAGAGGTCGGTACAGAAGAATTACCCGCAGGTTTTTTGAGTGATGCTATTGTACAATGGCGATCACGCATTCCCGAAAGTCTCAAAACCCATAATCTCCCCGAAGCGGTTGTTGAAGTCTATGGAACACCGCGACGGTTAGCAGTTCTGATTACTGGTTTACCTTCCCAACAAGCAGACAGAGAAGAAGAAATCAAAGGTCCACCTGCACAAGCAGCTTTTAAAGATGGACAACCCACTAAAGCCGCCATTGGTTTTGCGAGTAAGCAAGGTGTAGATATTTCCGCTTTAGAAATTCGTCCCACAGAAAAAGGCGATTTCGTCTTTGTTAACAAACAAATTCCCGGTCGTCCCATAGCCGATATTTTAACCGAACTTGTTCCCCAATGGGTCTGGAACTTAGAAGGCAAGCGGTTAATGCGCTGGGGACATGGTGACGGACGATTTTCGCGCCCAATTCGCACCTTAGTCACATTGTTAGATGGGGAAATTTTACCACTACAATTAGAAAATGGGGCAAAAATTGTCAAGAGCGATCGCCTTTCTCGCACCCATAGAGTCTTACACCCCGAACCCGTCAGCATTGACCACGCTACAGAATATGTGAAAACATTGGCTTCTGGTTATGTAAATGTCCCTCCAGAAAACCGAGCCGAAATTATCATAGAACAAGTCAAAGCAGCCGCTGAAAAATTAGGCGGATATACGCCAATTTACCCCGACTTGTTAGCAGAAGTTGTCAATTTAGTTGAATATCCCACAGCAGTTATCGGACAATTTGAAGAAGAATTTCTCAACTTACCAAAAGAAGTAATTACCGAAGTCATGGTAAGTCATCAGCGTTATTTTCCCGTCTTCAAAAACGCTGATTGCCAGGAATTATTACCCAATTTTATCACCATTAGTAACGGAGATCCAGCCAAATCTGATATTATTGCTGTTGGTAATGCCAGAGTAATTCGAGCGCGGTTAGCAGACGGCAGATTTTTCTATAAAGCTGATTTAGCTAAACCCTTAGAAAGCTATTTACCCCAATTAGAAAAAGTCACATTCCAAGAAGATTTAGGTTCAGTTCGTGCCAAAGTTGAAAGAATAGTTAAAAATGCCGAAAAAATTACTACCCAATTACAATTAAATCCAGATAAAATCCAGAATATACAAAGATCCGCATTACTCTGTAAAGCCGATTTAGTAACGCAAATGGTCTATGAATTCCCAGAATTACAAGGAATCATGGGCGAAAAATACGCCTTAGCCAATGGCGAAAATCCAGAAATTGCAAAAGCGATTTTTGAGCATTATTTACCCAGAAATGCTGATGATATTTTTCCCCAAACTCTCACAGGTCAAATTGTCGGTTTAGCGGATAGATTAGATACCTTAGTTAGTATTTTTGGTTTAGGATTAATTCCCTCTGGTTCATCAGATCCTTTTGCATTACGTCGCGCAGCAAATGCCATTATTAATATTACCTGGTTGGCAAATTTGCAAATTAATTTATCAACCCTTTTAGAACAAATCGCCACAGATTTCGCTACAACTTTTAATAAAGATGCCAAATCCTTAATTAAAAGATTGCAAGAATTTTTCCTGCAACGAATTCGCACCTTATTACAAGACGAAAAACAGATAGATTACGATTTAGTAAATGCAGTTTTGGGAGAAAATGATCCTGAATACACAGAACGTGCATTAACGGATTTATTAGATGTCCGCGATCGCGCTCTCTATTTACAACAAATCCGCAAAGATGGTACATTAGATAAAATCTACGAAACTGTCAACCGTTCTACCCGTCTCGCAGCCCAGGGAAATCTAGACTTCCAAACCCTAGAACCACAACCTTTAATTAATCCCCAACTGTTCCAGAAAAAATCCGAATCTGCATTTTATAACGCTTTACTCGAATTAGTTCCTCAAACCCAAGCAGCACAACAAAACCGGGACTACCAACTGTTAGTAACCGCACTGGCAAAAATCGCCCCCACTGTCAGTACATTTTTTGATGGTGAAGACAGCGTTTTAGTTATGGACGCAAATCCCGATATTAAGCAAAATCGTCTAAATCTGCTGGGATTATTACGAAATCACGCCCGTGTACTGGCGGACTTTGGCGCAATAGTCAAAAATTTGTAGCCTAAAGCAACAAAAAGTTGTGTAATTTGCACCAATTAACACTACAATAGGGGAGCTTAACCAGGGATGCTACAAAGTCTATGCCAGAAGCGTTAATTATTGGATTCGGAAAATCCGGTGTTGCTGCGGCAAGATTGTTGAAACAGGAAGGCTGGGAGGTTGAACTTTGCGATAGTAGCACCTCCCCAACCCTCCTCGAACAACAACAACAACTCGCCAGCAAACACATTACCGTCAAATTAAGACACAAACCAGAATTCACCAATTCTGATATATCCAAATTAATAGTTGTCAGTCCCGGAGTTCCTTGGGATATTCCTATTTTAGCCAAAGCGCGAGAAATAGGCATAGAAACTATTGGTGAAATGGAACTAGCTTGGCGACATTTACAAGATATTCCTTGGGTAGCAATCACTGGTACAAATGGTAAAACCACCACCACCGCGTTAACTGCGGCCATTTTCCAAACAGCAGGATTGAACGCTCCCGCCTGTGGTAACATTGGTCACGCCGCCTGTGAAGTTGCAATCCAAAATCCAAAATCTAAAATCCAAAATCGCCCTGATTGGATAATTGGTGAACTTAGTAGTTATCAAATCGAATCTTCCGTTACTTTAGCGCCTCGCATTGGGATTTGGACAACCTTCACCCCAGATCATTTAGCCCGACATAAAACATTAGAAAATTACTATAATATCAAAGCCAAATTATTACATAATTCCCAAATTCAAATATTTAATGGTGATGATACTTATTTGAACAAATTAGGATTAACTCATTGGCCAAATGCCTATTGGACAACCGTTAAAGGTGAAAAATTCCTAATCGGTGAAAAAGGCTTTTATATAGAAAATGGCTGGGTAATGGAAAAAATCACCGCCACACCCCAACCCATTGTTGAGGTATCTGCATTGCTAATGGTAGGGGAACATAACCAGCAAAATCTCCTCATGTCCGTCGCCGCTGCTAGATTAGCAGGTATAGATATTGCCGCTATTTCTCAAGCTGTCCGTGAATTCCCTGGCGTTCCCCATCGCTTAGAGCATATCTGCAATTGGCAAGGCATTGATTTTATTAATGATAGCAAAGCCACCAATTACGACGCAGCCGAAGTAGGATTAGCATCTGTGCAAAGTCCCGCCATTTTAATCGCTGGTGGAGAAGCCAAAGCCGGAGATGATACCGCCTGGTTAGCCCAAATTCAAGCTAAAGCCGCCGCTGTCTTACTCGTAGGTAACGCAGCACCAGCATTTTCTAAACGTCTGCAAGAGGTGGGATATAGTAATTATCACATAGTGGAAACAATGGCAAACGCTGTATCCATGTCTGCGGAATTAGCCAAAAAATATCAAGCCTCAGTAGTATTACTATCTCCAGCTTGCGCTAGTTTTGACCAATATCCTAACTTTGAAATGCGGGGTGAAGACTTTCGGCAATTGTGCCAAAAATACCTAGTACCGTAGGGTAGAATTAACTTATTTCTCATCTGCCATGAAGAAGATAATTCTATCAATTATTAGAATTAAACGTAAAGAACTTGTCGCAATACCAAAATTCGTTTGTATTCCGTGACATACTCCATGACGATTAAGTTGATTTTCTTCATCTATTTCTGAATCATATTCTTTATATAGATAAGCAATCACTTTGGGGAAATTCTCATTAAGTAAATCTACTAACTTATCGTTTATCCAAATTTCTTCCTTCCATTTTTCCATTAAGGTATTAACCGCATTTTCCAGGCATTCGTTATCTAGCTTTTTCCAACAAATAACTCCTTTAAGACCAACTTCCTTTGCCGCATCTTTTAATAATCCTTCTATTTGTGGTATTAGTGCGGATATACTCAAGTAATATTTTTCTTTTAAATAGGCTGTCATTCCTTCTTTTAATATAGGAAATCTTTCTTCTACATTGCTATTTCTTTTATTTTTCCAATTATCTAAAGTTTCTTCAATTTTTGATAATACCATTAATTTATCAACAAATATTTGATCTGGTGTTAGTTGCTGTTCATAGGCATCCTTTACAACTTGCGAAACCGTTTCACTGTGAAAAGTTGAAGTTGGTAAAATCCAATTAGGATAAAATTGATTTTCAATTTCTATAATCATAAGTTTCATCATTAATTTGTTAGACACATTTCAAAAACTATTTATTAAATCATGAATAAAAAAATTAGTCTATCAAGCATAAGTATTAACTTTAAAGAATTTTTAGCCGTACCAAAATTAGTTATTCCTCCATGACAAAGACCTTTACGATATAATCCATCATTATTAGGTATTTCTCTATCATCTTTGTACAATTTTTTCAGCATTTCCAATAACGGACTTAAAATATTACCTATGTTGTTAATGTCTTTTTCTTGGTTACAAATTAGTTTTAATGATGTAATTACTCTCTCAATGTCACTATCTGATAAACCATCACTATCAGGAATTTTCTTCATCTTAGTAATATCAGTATTTTTTTCTATTATATCTCTGATAACGCCTTCTACTTGAGGAATTAAAGTTGAAACACTTAAGAAAAAATTTTTTTCGTTATGTGCTTCTAATGCTTCTTTAAAAATAGGATATCTATGTTGTAGATTATTATATTCTATCCAACTTTCCAATATGTCATCAACAGTCATTAATTTATTTATTAATACAACAATACTTTGATCATTTACGGGATTTGATTTAAAAAAATCTTCAATTATATATGGATCACCAAAAATATATCTGAATTGTTTATTTACAATTACTAATGTTGAAGTAGGTAATATCCATTCAGTATTTGTAAAATATTTATTTTCTAATTCATGGATACAATTTATTATGTGTGAAGAAAAAAATTGTGAGTATTTTTTTCTTTTATTTCTACATAATCTTCCCATAAATTACTGATATAATCATCGTTCTTACAATAATATATCCAATCTTTTCCAGTGAAACTATAGCTTTTTAAATTAATTCCATCTTTCAATTCTTGAGATTTCATTTTTTTCATCTCATTTTCCATCTCAGATTCAATCAAAGATTTACAATTTTTAATACTTTTTTTCTTTGTGTTACTAATTGTCGGATCTTGTTGGAGATCTCAGGACTTACGCAACTGGCACATTGGTAAGGTGCGTCAGATATCAAAAATCT